>NZ_CEYIHJ010000025.1:4890-9185 GCF_982836095.1 Kosmotoga sp. | reverse complement strand
CTCAGAGGCATATATCCTTGATGATGAAATAACGTAAAGAGAGGGGCAAACTGCCCCTCTCTTTTTTCTCAACACTTATTTCAACCGCTCTTGAAGCTCCTTGAGCTTTATCTCAAGATCCGCTTCGATAAGTCTCGAAACGAGTTCTTCAAGATCGCCGTCGAGAATTTCCGCTAGCCTGTAACTTGTATAATTTATCCGATGGTCTGTGACTCTGCTTTGTGGAAAATTATACGTTCTGATTTTTTCGCTTCTGTCTCCAGAACCAATTTGCAGTCGTCTTTTTTGAGACATTTTGCTCATTTGGTCTTGCAACATCATGTCAAAAAGCCGCGCTCTCAGCAACTCCATAGCCCTGGCTTTATTCTGATGCTGTGAGCGGTCGCGTTGCACTGAAACTGCAATGCCTGTAGGAAGGTGAACGATTCTAACCGCGGATTCTGTCTTGTTAACGTGTTGCCCTCCAGCGCCAGAGGCTCTGAACGTATCTATACGCAATTCGGAAGGGTCAATTTTCACATCCAGTTCTGTGGCCTTTGGAAGAATGGCAACTGTGGCGGCGGAAGTGTGGATTCTCCCACCTGATTCGGTTCTTGGAACTCTCTGCACTCTATGTACACCACTTTCGTATCTCAATTTTCTATATACATCTTTCCCTTTGATTTCGAAGACGATTTCCTTATAACCACCCAGGTTAGTCTCATTCATGTCCAGCACGTCAACTTTCCAGCCCGATCTTTCTGCAAACCGAGCGTACATTCTGAAAAGGTCTGCCGAGAAGAGTGCTGCCTCTTCCCCACCTGCACCAGCTCTGATCTCAACGATGGTATTCCTATCAGAATCTTCATCAGGTACAAGGCGCATTTTGAGTTCAAGATGAAGCTTTTCAATTTCCTTTTGCAAATGTTCCAGGGTTTGTTTTATTTCCTCCTGCTCATCTGATGGTGAAAGTTCAAGGAGGTCTTTCCATTCTTGCAATTCTCTCTCCTTTGCCTCAATTCCCTCTTCAAGCAAGAATATCTCTCTTAGCTCAGCGTGTTTTTTGCTGAGCTCCATAAGTTTATCAGGGTTTGAGGAAATTTCTGGCGATGACAATTCCTTTTCGACTTCTTTCAGTTGTTTTCTCAGTGAATCGAGAATCTCCACCGGATTCATCAGATTAACCTCCTGGTTACGGCTTCAGGATCGCGAGCATAGTTTTTAACCTGTTCCATAGAGATATCTCCCTGTTTAAAGGCGTTTATAAGCGCATCGTCAAAGGTTACCATACCAAATCTTCCACCTGCTTGCATCATGGATTCTATTTGATGAAACTTTTTCTCCCTTATCAGGTTTCTTATCGCCTGATTCACAACCATAATCTCTAGAATCGGCACCCTGCCTTTCCCACTTTTGTGTTTTAAAAGCCTCTGATATATTACCGCCAGTAAACTGTTTGCGAGCTGCATGGCAATCTGATTCTGCTGATATGGCGGAAACACACCAATAATCCTTTCCGGGGTGGTGGAAGCGGAATTAGTATGAATTGTCGAAAAAACGAGATGCCCAGTTTCAGCAGCTGTCATTGCAAGCTCCATCGTTTCAGCATCTCTCATCTCACCCACGAGTATTACATCCGGATCTTGCCTTAAGGCATATTTCAAGCCATTTGAAAATGAGCTTGTATCTTGTCCCAGCTCACGTTGATGAACTAATGCCAATTTTGATTCAAAAACATATTCTATGGGATCTTCGATTGTTATAAGATGAACCGGCCGGTTTACATTTATATGTTCGAGCATGGCTGCAAGTGTTGTGGATTTTCCGCTTCCTGTTGGCCCGGCAACAAGCACAAGCCCTTTATCAGGCGAACAAAATTCTTTGAACAACGGGGGGTATCCGAGATCATCAAGGGTACGGATTTTCTTGGGAATCAACCTCAGTGCTAAAATTGGCAATTTGTCAGAGAAATAAAGGTTTCCCCTCACACGTGATTCCCCAAAACTAAAAGAAAAGTCCACCTCTTTTTTGACAGGATCTGTGAGTTCTATTCCCGTTTTTTCTTCCAATTCTCTCAGCAACTGAATTATGTTTTCCATAGAAGGTCGCAATTCATTGTCATTAAAAAGTGATCCATCTATCCTGAAAGCCACCTTTTGGCCCGGAGTGATATGAATATCACTTGCTCCGTAATTCTCTCCTTTAGCGAGGATTTCATTTAGCTGCATTATCACACCTCCCTCTTTTCTTAATGGATTTTAACATAGTGAATTGATAATATCTTTTTCGTATGATGTATTATCTCTTCAGATCGATTTAGGAGGTTAAAAAATGTTTTACGAACTCTTTCTTCGCTCCTTTGCGGATGGAAATGGAGATGGCATCGGCGATTTCAAGGGTGCCACAGAAAAACTCGATTACCTTGCGGAGCTGGGTATAACAGGAATATGGTTACTACCAATAATGAAATCTCCTTCATATCATGGATATACTGTTTCAGATTTTTACTCAGTCAACCCGGCATATGGTACTCTGGAAGATGCCAAGGTTTTTCTCGAACGTGCTCATACAAAAGGCATGAAAGTGATTTTAGACATGCCTTTGAATCATACTGCCATAACTCACCCTTGGTTCTTAAAAGCTCTTTCAGGTGATAATAGGCATAGAAGTAAATATCTTTGGTTAGAGAAGCCCGAATGGCTAAAGGCACGCAGACCCTGGGATAATCAGAAAGTTTGGTCAAAACTCAACGGTGAATATTACTATGCACTTTTCGGCCCGGGAAGCCCCGATTTAAACTACGAAAACCCCGAGCTTCGCGAAGAAGCTAAAAGAATTCTTTCTTTCTGGCTCTCTCTTGGATTTGACGGGTTCAGGTTTGATGCTGCCAAACATATTTTCGACTTTTCAAAAGAGACTGGTAAATGTGAATATCAGCACGAAAGAAACATTGCTTTCTGGAAAGACCTAACTGAGCATTGTCGAAAAATAAATCCCGATGCTGTTTTTGTCAGTGAAGTCTGGGATGACCCGGATATCGTTGATTTGTATTCCACCGTATTTGGAATTGGATTTAATTTTCCACTGGCATATGCAATAAAGGAAAATATCCTTGTGCTAAATCCTGGAAAATTAGCTGAAGCGCTATATCATGTTATGAATAGATATTTCGGAGATGAGATTCTGTACGCCTCAGGAACTTTTTTGACAAATCACGATATGACAAGACTGTTGTCCTATATGAAAGGTGATGAAAGCAAAGCGCTCCTTGCTTTCTCTGTACTCACAACACTTCCAGGTATTCCTTTTATATATTATGGTGAAGAGTTGGGAATGAAAGGCGAATACAACGAATTTGCCAACGAAGCTCAACTTGAACCTTTTCCATGGTTCGAACTTGGCTCCGGACCATGGCAGACAGAATGGAAGGCATTTGCAAGCAATCCTCCTTTTTCTGGACTTTCTTATGAGGTGCAGGGTTTGACAATCCATTCCTATTTTTCCAGAGTCAAGAACATCCTGCACTTTAGGAAAAAGAACTCATGGATAGGCAATTGTAAAATACTGGAAATAAAGGTAAAAAACAATGTTCTATTTCTCGCTGTTGAAGTAAAAGGGGAAACAACCCTTTTTGTGCACAATTTCAACCCAAAAGCGGTTATACTTGAAAAGCAGGGGCATGCTACTCTGATAAACGGAGAATTATCGGAATTTGAGAATTCGATTTCTCTCGAAAGAATGAGCTCAGCGATGATCAAATAAAAAAGCGGGCTGCAGCCCGCGACAGTAATTAGGGGGGTAAGCTTTCTTTATAAATAAGACTGTTTATGTTCTATTTTTGTTCAATGGAGAAGAATGTTGTGAAAAACAGAGAAGAAAACGCTAAAAAAGGGGCGGTAATAGGCATTGTTGGCAATGCTTTGCTTTCTGCACTGAAAATTATTACCGGTGCCTTTACAGGAAGTATGGCCATCACAGCTGATGGTCTTGATTCTGCAACCGATATATTGACCTCTGTGATCACTTTGGTTTCTACAAATCTTTCAAAAAAGCCCCCCGATGAGGAACATCCCTATGGTCACGAACGCGCTGAAACAATTGCCTCAAAGATAATCTCCATGATAATTTTCTTTGCAGGTGCCCAATTAGCCATCTTCTCAATGCAAAAGCTCATTTCTGGGAAACTCCTTGTTGAAAACCTACCAATTGTCCTGTCAGTGGCTTTTATTTCATCAGCGGGGAAATATGCTCTCTACAAATACAAATTGTACATAGGCCATAAAATCGATAGCGATGTTTTTATAGCAGATGCCATC
>NZ_CEYIHJ010000025.1:1329-4880 GCF_982836095.1 Kosmotoga sp. | reverse complement strand
CAATATGAAAAGCGATATATTCATTTCACTTTCTGTTGCCGCAGGAATGGTTATAGTTAAGCTAACTGGCTTATTTGTTTTTGATGCGATATTGGGGCTTTTTGTTTCCGCATTTGTTATAAAAACCGCTATCGAGCTTTTCATGAGCAGTAGCTATGAACTAATGGATGGCATTCAACCACGCGATGATATCTATCGCAGGGTACTGGAAGAAGCTGCAAATACCAATGGGGTGTCAAACCCCCATAGAATAAGAATAAGAAAATTCGGTTATAAGTACTTCGTGGAATTGGATATGGAGGTAAAAGGTGATATTACAGTCAATGAAGCACACGAATTGTCAAAGACTGTTGAAAAAAATATCAAGCAAAACGTACCCAAGGTGTATGATGTACACGTCCACATTGAACCCCTGGGAAACGTAGAAAAAGAAACCTTTGGATTAGATAAATCGCGCATTTTTGGAAGAAAGGGTGATACAGATGGACAATAAACATAAAATGTTAAATATACCTGCTTTTACGCCAGATAATTTTGGTGACATTCCAAATCCTTTCTGGATAACGAATGCCAAAGGTGAAATACTATTTGCGAATGTGCATTTCTTGAGGTTTTTCAGAAGAACCCGCGAACAGGTTAATGGAAAGGTACTGGAAGATATAATCGAAAGAAGAACATCAAAAGAACTTTTAAGGCTTTTCCAGTTCCTTCTTAAAAGGGGTGAAACTGTACGTGAAGAGCTGCTTCTCACTGGAGCAAATACTACTGGATATTTTTGTGTTACCATGATCCCGGTTTTTAACGATCGGGTTTTGAGTCATGTCTTTTGTCATGCCTTCGATTTAACTCCTTTGAAAAACAAGTGCACATATATTGCCAGAGACCGAACTGCAATGACCAATATTCTTGCAAAATATGCCGAAAATATGCTTCCAGAAGCAAAACAGCATTTGCAAATAATCTCTGATGCCTCAGCAATGGTAGCCGTGGCATTACGTGAAAATCATTCCTATAAAATCACGAAGGACTTTATTAAAGATATTCGTGAAGCCTCGTTACTTCATGACATAGGGAATCTGGAAATTCCGTCGGAATTGTTGAAAAAACCGAGCAAACTCTCTGATGAAGAATACCAGAAAGTGAAGGAACACACCACAAAAGGAGTGAAAATTATAGAAGGCTTTCTTGAGACAGGTTCGGCTTTTTTCAATTTATGTGCTGAAATCATTGAACATCATCATGAAGCCTTCGATGGAAGTGGCTATCCTCATGGACTATCTGGCACAGACATACCATTTTCCGCAAGGATTGTAAGCGTTGCTGACAGTTATGCTTCCATGAGAGTTAAAAGGCCTCACAGAAAGGCTTTAGAAAGAGATAAAATTCTTAAGATAATAAACATGGAAAGAGGCAAGAAGTTTGATCCCATGATTGTTGATGCATTTTTTTCAATTGAAAGAGAACTAAATGCACTGATTAATTTAACCTGATTTGTGGTTTAATTATAACGATTCTAAATAATTACGGGGGGTGAATCTATGAACAAGCTCGATGGAACAAAAACACTTGAAAATCTAATGAAGGCCTTTGCAGGTGAGTCTCAGGCGAGAAATCGTTATACTTTCTTTGCCTCAGTAGCCAGGAAAGAAGGATTTGAGCAAATTTCTTCACTCTTTCAGGAAACTGCTGAAAACGAAAAAGAACATGCCAAGCTTTTTTATAAGCACATAGCTGAAAAAACCGAAAAATTGCCAGCGACCATTCATGTAGATGCGGATTATCCGGTAGAATATCGTTCAACTCTTGAAAATCTCAAAGCTGCCGCAGCAGGTGAAAATGAAGAATGGTCAGAACTTTATCCAGCATTTGCTGATGTTGCTGAAGAAGAAGGCTTTAAAGATATTGCCGAAACATTCAGGCAGGTAGCGAAAGTCGAAAAAAAGCATGAAGAACGTTATCTAAAACTCGCGGAAAACGTGGAAAAGGGACATGTTTTCAAGAAGCCTGAAAAAGTATTGTGGAAGTGCAGAAATTGTGGTTACATCCTTGAAGCTTACGAAGCACCTGAAAAGTGCCCTGCATGCAAGCACCCACAAAGTTACTTTGAACTTTTCGTGGAAAATTATTAGCTTTATAATACGGGGGGATGTTCCCCCCATCATATATACTTCTTCAATGTCGGTTCTCTTGTACAGATGAATTTTTCAATCTCGTACAACCCATATTCTCCTGTGGCACCTTTGTATTGAACGTTCAATGCTCCCAGTGCATTACCAAATCGAAGCGCTTCTTTGAGATTTCCTCCAGAAGAAATCACATGAATAAAACCTGCATTGAAAGCATCTCCTGCACCAGTCGTATCTACAACTTTCGTCAAATAAGCAGGAACAAAAAAACCTTCAGGCAAAACTTCTACACCCTTTGCGCCCTTTGTAACCACAATATGTTTTGACATGATGTTGCCAACTTTTTTAACTGCTTCCCATTCTTTCTCGTTGAAAATCAAATAAGTAAAATATTTTGACAGCCTCACCAAGCCTTCCGGATTTTCAAAGCTAACGATACCACCGGGAGCGTAGCTAATAATAGGAATGTCACAGCTCAGATTATTCAAGATTTTCTCGGCTTGTGCTATGCTTATGCCAGCCAAATGGAGAAAAGTGGTTTCTTCTGGAGCAGCAATTTTGGGAAAGACTTTTTCGTTAATTCCACGATAGGTAAACAAAAAGCGATGTCCGTCACCATTGACTGTTACAAAACAAAATCCTGTTCTCTCGCCATCGGTAACCTTAACATATTCCACGTTGATACCTCTTTTTTTGAGCTCTTTCAACAACCACTGACCGAAAATGTCGTTCCCAAGTGCTCCGTTGAGGAATACTTCTCGCCCCAGTTTTGCAAGCTGAATAGCAGTGTTGGAAGCCGTTCCGCCTATTCCCGGATCCAATTCGAGAACCCTGTTTTCTTCGATATTGCGGGTTTTGTCTAACATCGCTGTAATATCAAAATTTATGTTTCCAACTACCTGTATCATGATTATCCCTCACAATTCACTAATGATTTCCGGTTCAATGAAGTACAATACGAGTGGGGAGGTGCTTTTATGAAAAAAAAGTATTTCGGTAGAATTATTTTACTATTTTTTATAGGATTTTTTTTACAGTCATGTGTTCCTTCAATTCCCGACAGGATTCAGACGGGCTTTGAACATTTAAGATCCGGAGAAGTCAGCCTGGCTAAAGAGGACTTCAGCCATGTTGCCGATTTTTCCTATAATCCCATGAAAAAAGCCCTTGCCAGTGAGGGACTGGGTTGGTGCTACTATCTGGAACATAACTTCACGCTCGCAGATTTTTACTTCTTACAAGCCAGGGAAAGCTACCCTGCCAAAAAAGAAATACTTTCAGGGCTTGCGCTCACAAAAACGCAATTGGGCGAATTTAACAGCGCGATTGACAGTGGGCTTTTTCTTCTTTCAACCTCAGATGATATGCTTGTTAATTACCTGCCCGATGCTTTGAGCAAAGAAGAATTGTTGAAAGTACTCGCTT
>NZ_CEYIHJ010000025.1:0-1319 GCF_982836095.1 Kosmotoga sp. | reverse complement strand
TCAAACAATCCACACTTCGAGGGTTTCAAATCTTTTATTTCTGATATAGATTTTCTTGATAAACTCGCCATTCTAAAGGGTGGTGAATGATGTGAAAAAAGTGCTGATTTTCCTGATAATCGCATTCTCGATTCTTGGCTTTTCTGTCCCCGCATATCCTGGAAACATTATCCTCTCCCAACCCGATGGCAGCACTATATATGCAAGGCAGATTGGCGACGAACATGCCCACTTGATGCTGTATGATGGGCAACCCATTGTCAAGAATCCCGAAACAGGCTGGTGGGAGTTTGCCAACATTGAAGGAACCAAACTCGTCCCGCTGGGGTTGAAACCCGGAAAAGCAAAGCCTCCCCTTACTCAGAAGTCAAAAATCCAAGTATATCTGACATCGGCAACCCGCCCTGAAGCGTACGAAAGAAGTGCCCCCATTTTAGGAACCGTGAAATTTCCCGTGATATTAATTAATTTTTCTGATACCGAAACTTCTTTTGAACCCGCTGATTTTGATGAATTGTTCAATGGAACGGGTTATTCAGTCAAAGATTACTACCTTGAAGTCTCAGGGGGTTTGGTGGAACTCCAGTTCACTGTCGTTGGCTGGTTTACAGCCTCTAAAACCCACGATTACTATGGGGAAAATGGCATTGGCGGTTATGATGAACACCCTCAGGAGCTGGTTAGTGAGGCTATCAATGCAGCTGACCCCTATCTGGATTATTCCGAGTTCGATAATGATGGGAACAGTTCCGTGGACGCTGTTATAGTAGTGCATCAGGGAAATGGCGAGGAAGCCTCCAGCAATCCAACGGATATCTGGTCGCATCAATTTTACGCCCCCACTTCAACTGATGATGGTGTCACAGCTTCCAGATACACCATCCAACCTGAAACACTTTTTGATGATCTCAACACCATCGGCGTGGTTTGCCACGAACTTGGCCATGTTTTTGGACTCATTGATCTTTATGATACTGATTACAGCTCTGATGGCATTGGTAATTGGGGAATAATGGGGACAGGTTCATGGAATGGAATATCAAGGCCCGGAGACAGCCCTGCTCATTTTTCTGGCTGGAGCCTTTTGAAACTGGGCTGGGTATCAGAGACCAATCTCAATGGTTATATCGGAACATATACCTTCAAACCCGTTGAAATCAACCGAGTCATCTATACCTTTGACAACCTCTCAAGAGAAGGTATTGAATATTTTCTCATGGAAAACCGCAGAAAAATCGGTTATGACACGGCGCTGCCCGGTGAGGGGCTTATCGTATACCACGTGGATGAAATGGCAAATCAAGCTAATGATTCCCACA
>NZ_CEYIHJ010000024.1:12080-17412 GCF_982836095.1 Kosmotoga sp. | reverse complement strand
CCAAAAATGGAAAGCCCACACATCGTGCCACTGGCTTGTGAGATAAGCTATCAGAGAGGCAAGAGTAACCCTTGGAATTGCACCGAGGACTGTTGAGAACTGATCCTGTGCTTTGAAAAATTCGGCAGGTGGTAATATAACAGCGATGAAGGTTAAGAATGGAACAATGGCTGCTGAAAAGAATCCAGCAACAACAACCTGTGCAGCCTTTTTTCTACCATACACCTCAGAAATGACATCTGTTATGGCAAAGGTTATTGGATACATGAATACGCCTGCAGGGACAACGAATCCAAGAATCGTGACAAGCTTAAAAGACACGATGTTTGATACAACAAGAGCAGTTATGAATATCGCAGCCAGGAACAAAAAGGCATTGCTCAAACGTTCTTTTTTCAAACCCAATACCTCCTTAGCAGATCTCAGGTCATAATTCTACCACTCAATTCTCGGAATATTTCGGCTTTTGTGAAAAGCCTAAAATAAATTTTATTTAAATAATGGGGTTAAGAGATTCAATGAATCTTAAGACCCCGCTAAAGTGTTTTTGATTGGTGATAGATTTTACTCAATATACCAATGAAAGTGTCTCTCTGAATTTCAGGCAAGGTTTCGGCTTTCAATTTTTCCTTCATATATGTGACCAAATCTATTTTGGGCTTTTTAGAGAGTTTCCACGCCGTATATTTTTCGTCTTCGCTCACCTCACGAAAGTATTTTTGGGGAAGATTCCAGATCTCCCATGGTCTCGGCATCTGTGTCCCAAGGATTTTTAGCTCAACTTCTGTGACGAAACCAAGTTCTGGAAAATAATAATTGTCTATCACACCCTCATAATTTACGCCCGGGTACAATCTTCTTAGCTTGGTTACCAAAGGCGAATTTCTTAATTTTGAAAACATATCAGTTGCTTTATCTAAAGCCAATTCGTGTTCTTTTTCTATTCTGATAAGTCCCTTTCCTCTCTTATATGTTGAAATCCATTGTATTTTTCCTGCGTTGTCTACTTGTGTTCTTATTCTCACTTCCATTTCATCTGATAAATACCATTGGGAGATAAGCAGAGTCTCTTTTGCCCGATTTAAGATATCTGTTAACTCCCCTGCTATAACGAGATATTTTCTTTCAAGCTCAAGCAATTTCTTCCCTCCTTCTTGCTGTTACATCTTAACACAGGCTTAATTGTCATTATTTCTATATCATGATACCATTGTTTGAATAAATATGTTTTTATGTTCGGAGGTAGTTTTTATGGACGAAATGAAGGATTTTGGCCATCCGCAAGATCATGAACACGAACATGATCATGAGCACTTTGATATGTTCGCGATTTCGGATGAAGATGGTAATGAACACAATTTCGCATTAATTTCTCAACTCGATGTAGATGAAAAGCACTATTGGGTATGCCAGGAAGCTTTTGTAGAAGCCGAAGAGGTAGTGGGCTTTGACGAAGAATCCTATGTGGTTTTTAGAGCATCAGAAGAAGATGATGGAAACATAGTTCTGAATTCGCTTGAAGATGATGAATTTGAAAAAGTCAGCAAAGCATGGAATGAAGAACTATCACGCATTACAGCAGAAGAAATTGAGGAAGAAGCGGAAGAATAATACGAGATGCACAAAAAAGGGGGCTTATGCCCCCTTTTTTAATTGTATAATTTGTTAATGGGGGTGATTTAAATGCTTCTCATAGAAAGTGTATTTTTTCCAGAGATACGTCCTATCGTTGACAGCATGCTCACGTTAGAGACAGGCGAAATTATGGGGAGGCTATTCTCAAGGGGGATAGTTGGTCAAAATGAAGTAATCGCTATTAGTGGGTTTATTGGAAAAGTTGAAACTACAGCTGTTACCCAGAAGATGATCGACCGCTTTTCGCCCAATATCGTAGTACTGGTTTCTGGAGCAGGGGCGCTTGATCCCAACCTTAAGCCCGGTGATATTGTTGCGGGAACCGAATTTCAAGAATATGACCTTATTGTACCCACCAAGTCAAATTCTACGAGAATCACGTCCGTAGATTCAAATACCATAGAACATGTTCAAAACTTTTTCCAGGAAGCAAAACTTGGAAAGATCATCTCTGGCGATAGACTTGTACAAAACAGTGAAGAGCGTGACGAACTATTCAGGAATACCTCCGCATTGTGTCTTGATATGGACTCGGCTGCGGTAGCAAGAGTAAGCCAAATGAACAAACTACCCTTTGCTGTCTTTAAAGTGATTTTGGACATGTGTGATGAAAATAGCGAACGCGATTTCAGTGTTAATTTTAATCGATTTTCGGCAAAACCGGCGGAAATTATCCTTTCGATTTTAAAAGAACACGTGCTCGATATAAAATGAATGGGAGGAGGGTATCTATGGATTGTATTTTCTGCAAGATAGTTTCCGGTGAAATTTCGTCTCAAATCGTTAAAGAGACAAAACACTTTTTGGCTTTCAGAGACATCAACCCAGTGGCTCCGACGCATATACTCATTGTTCCAAAGATGCACATTGAAAAACCAGCTGAGTTGGCATCACTTGGTGATAGCGCTTTGGGAGAACTGTTCACTCTTATTCAGGAAATCGCTGAGAACGAAGGGATAGCTGAAACAGGGTTCAGAACTCTTTTTAACACCGGGAAAGATGCCGGACAAGAGGTTAAGCATTTGCATTTACACATCATAGGTGGAAGAAAGCTGGGAAGGATAGGATAATGCGGGAAAACTCCTTTGAACATTATTATACCCAAAAGCCCTCTTCATCTTTAGAAACAAGAGAAGTTACAATAAGGCTTAAAAACGGCAATGTGTACCGTTTTATAAGTCCAAGTGGTGCATTTTCTTTTGGGAAAGTTGATAAAGCGAGTCGACTGCTTGTTGAATATGCTGAAGTGGAAGAAAATGACCGTGTACTCGATCTTGGATGTGGTTATGGGCTCATAGGCATAACCATAAAAAAAGAACATCCTGATATCACATTGTTTATGAGCGATATAAATGAAAGGGCTTTAAAATATGCCAAGATTAACGCAAGGGATAACAACATCACAGCTGAAATGCGGCAGGGGCATTTGTATGAACCCTGGCAGGGGTATGAATTTGATGTTATACTTTGCAATCCTCCAATGGCTGCGGGGAAAAAAGTGTGGCAAGAAATCGTAAACAAGGCTCCATCATTTTTGCCATCAGGTGGAAAGCTGGAGATTGTGGCATTTCATAACAAAGGTGGAAGCCGCTTGGAAAAAACAATGAAAGAGGTCTTTGGAAACGTTAGAACCACGATTAAATCCGGGGGAATACGGGTATATGTGTCCCTCAAATTCTGAAATCATCTCCGTTAATATTTTCAGAGCTGGCTATGAAAACTTCAATATTTTTAAGGATTTCAGCTTAACGGTTAGACATGGTGAGTTTCTGGGGATATATGGCTCCAATGGAGCGGGTAAAACCACTCTTTTAAAAGCAATTGCTGGATTCCCCCCCCCACTCTTTGAAGGTGAAGTAATAGTAAAAGGTAGAGTTGGTTACGTTTTCCAGAATCCGGATAATCAAATAATTGGTGCGACAGTTGAAGAGGATATCCGCTTTGGGCTTGAAAATCTACCGCTGGATTGTGAAACTATTGAAGCGCGTCTTCAGGAAACTCTATTAACCTTTGACCTTGAAAAATTACGTTCAAAGGATACGCTTACCCTCTCCGGTGGTCAAAAGCAAAGACTTGCAATTGCTGCGATTATGTGTTTAGACCCTGATGTTTTGCTCTTTGACGAACCCTTCAGTATGCTTGACCGTAGAGAACGGCGGGCCATAATGAGTTTGGTAAAATCATTACGGAACAAACAAATAACTGCCGTCATTGCCAGCACAAATATGAAAGATTTGACTTTTTGCGACAAGGTGATCAATCTCAATGGAGGGGAAAGCCTTGATAGAGTTCGATAATGTGAGTTTTTTGTACAATCCTGATACACCTTTTTCTGAGGCTCCTCTCAAAAATGTTAGTTTGCGTATTGAAAAAGGCACTCTTTCGCTTTTGCTTGGTTCCAACGGTGCGGGAAAAACCACTTTTCTTTTGCTGGCAGCAGGACTTTACCGTCCAACCCTGGGGAATATTTATATCGAAGGCTCTGATACTGTAAAAACCCGTGGATCCTTTATCAGGAAGCTTATAGGCATTTCTTTTCAACACCCTGAAAAGTATTTCTTTGCTGAGACAGTTAAGGATGAGATATGCTATGCAGCTCGGGAATTCGGTTTTGAAAATGTTTCAGAAAGATTTAGCAAGGTGATGAATATTCTCGAACTTGATGCCAATCTCTTAAGAGATCGTTCGCCATTTTCCCTATCCGGTGGTGAAGCAAGAAAGGTGGCAATCGGTAGTTCCATTATTCATGATCCAGAGATTGTCTTTCTTGATGAGCCAACGGTTTCTCTTGATATAAATGGAATAACATGCATTAGAAAGATTGTCAAAGAGCTTAAAGCAGAAGGTAAAACTGTTGCCATTTCCACACACTGGCCAGAATATTTTTTGGATATCGCTTCTAATATAATTGGTCTTAAAGAAGGAAAGCTGTGTTTTCACGGCAGTGTGAAAGAATTTCTCAGCAGGTCGGAAAACTGGTATGAAAACCTTGGCCTCTTTGTTGAAGAAGGTTTGTATGAAATCAAAGAGCATTTTATGAAGACAGGGATGGTAAACACTTTTAACCCTGTGAGGTGGATAAATGCTTAACCTCTCGGTGATTGTCAATACAATAGCGGTTTTAGTAGGTTCCGCCATGGGAATTTTTGGTGGAAAATGGCTTTCAGCAAAATACAGAAATGTGCTTTTTAAGGTTATTGGTTTGTTAACCATTGGTCTTGGCATTAAGATGTTTTTTGAATATCACAATGCTTTGGTAGTGTTAGGAAGTTTGGCAATTGGTGGTATTTTGGGCGAGACCTTTGAGTTAGAATCGAAGATTGGCAAACTAACCGGTAAGGACAAAAGCGAAGATTTCGTGACCGGCTTTATCACAGCTACACTTCTTTTTGTGGCTGGCCCAATGACTGTGATCGGATCGATAAAAGCTGGTGTTGAAGGAAATAACGAGATCATTTTTCTAAAATCTTTGATGGATGGCATTTCCTCTGTTATGCTTGCAGCGAGCTTTGGAACGGGAGTCCTTTTTTCGGCAATATCTGTATATGTTGTTCAAGGCGGTCTTGTATCTCTGGCATCATTCCTGAGTTTTTTGCAGCAGCCATCATATCTGGGAGATTTCTCCGGTACAGGCGGTTTGATGTTATTGGCTCTGGGAATCAGGCTCCTTGAGATAAAAGAAATAAAAGTTGGAAAT
>NZ_CEYIHJ010000024.1:1399-12070 GCF_982836095.1 Kosmotoga sp. | reverse complement strand
TTGACTTTTGAGATCATTATCGGTAATAGTAATCATTCAAGAGGTTCAAAATCGTCTTTGCTTGCCCCACAAAGTGGGCAGGTCCAATCTTCGGGGATATTTTCAAAAGCCGTCCCGGGGTTAACCCCATTATCAGGATCGCCAGCTTCAGGATCATAGATATAGCCGCATACGGTGCATCTGTACTTCATTTCATCACTCCTTTCGTCCAGCCAAACCAAATTGGGCTTGAGAGATTGGAATTTAAACTACAGTTTATTGACCCACAATCCATGAAGGTTGCAATATTCCCTTGCAACAACCTCTTTCCCTTGCGGAATTTCAAATGTTACTTCAGGAGATTCTCCCGGCTTAAGTGTTTTTCTATGAACAACACCATCTACTATTAGCTCTATCCATTCTATATAATGTTTTTCTTCCATTGGGTGCAAAACATTTTCACCCACTTTAACCAGATATCTGCCATTTTTCCATACTACGAATGGAACATGTTTTTCAACAGAAGTATCTGAGCTTTTCTCTTCAAAGAGTTTCATTGGTTGGCCACAGCATACGAGTTCCCCTTGACCCTCGTGAAGAACTTCAACAATGTTTCCGCAAATTTCACATTTGTACACTTGCCTTCTTTCTGTCATTTTCATACCCCCTCTTGTATTAACGGAACGTATTTTCTCTGAGCAAGTTCGTTATCGATCATGAATATCCCATTTTTGCTGTCTCCGACAAAATTCAGCTTATCAATTATTTCTCTGTCATTTTCTTCTTCTTCAACCTGCTCGTTGATATACCACTGGAGAAAATTGTATGTGGCTCTATCTTTTAATTCTTCAGCCAGATCCACGAGTTCATTTATACATTCGGTAATGTGTTGCTCATGCTTCAAAGTTTCTTCAAAAGCATGAAGTGGAGAGTCCCATATATGCGGTGGTTCGTTGATTGTAAGCAATTTGATATCAGAGCCTTGTGACAACAAATAGTTATACAACTTCATGGCATGATCTGTCTCTTCTTTGTATTGAACCATCATCCAATTTGCGAATCCTTTGAGACCAATTGAATTGAAATATCCGGACATTGACAAATACAGATAAGCAGAATAAAGCTCTTCGTTTATTTGCTTATTTATAGCCTCCTTCATTCTTTCTTTCAGCATTTTAATTCACTCCTTTCATAAAAATAGGTGTTCATAAACAATAATATACATATAAGCCATTACAGCAAATAAATCTACTAATACCTATTGTTTTTTAATTATACCATATTGCTAAGAATATACTAATATTTAGAAGCATTCTATTATAGAGTGTTGAACCCATAAGGCATTTTTGTTGTCTTAGATGTATAATAAATATTATTAGACCTTACAGGGGAGGGGTATAATGAATGAATTTACTACGGTAGCAACATCGCTGGTTGGAGGTGCCATTAATCCAGTGGCAATTCCATTGATTAATACTGCTGTTTCTTATGGAAGCGCTTTCTTAGGTGGTCTTTTGTCCTTCTTTTCACCATGTGTTTTACCGTTAATTCCGATTTTTTTTGGAGTGTTAATGGGATCAGCCAAAAAATCTATAGATAGATTTTGGAAAGGTGTTTTCTTTACCCTTGGGATGTCAATTTTCTTTTTTCTCTTGGGCACAGGTGCAGGAGGCTTGGGACAATTTATCGGCAAAAACAGGCAGGTAATGAACTTCATCTCAGGTGGGCTTTTTGTGCTTTTCGCTTTCCTTTATTTGTTTGAAATTGGTTTTAAGGGTGTAAAAGTTAACGTGTTTAAGTTTCGTGGTGGAATGATTTCAGCCTTTTTGCTTGGGTCCGTTCTTGGGATGATATGGGTACCATGTGCTGGTCCAATACTCGGATCTATTCTGGTTCTCGCTGCAAATCAAAGCACGGCTGGACAAGGTGGGTTGCTATTACTTGTGTATTCTTTTGGACTGAGTATTCCTTTTCTGACATTAAGCGGTTTTGTCGCGAAACTCACTTCAAGGCTTACTTTCGGAGGCGAATCCAGAACAAGAAAAGCGCTTCGTTTCGTGGTTTTCATTTTGCTCTTTACAGCAGGAATACTCACTATGTTTGATAAGCTGAACTTGCTTCAGTTTTCATTGTAAAAAATTATGGAGGTGAACGGATGAAAAAAACAATATTTTTTCTTGTACTAATAGTGCTTGCGGTTTCAGTTTTTTCCTATGATGGGGTTATTCATGATTTCGACACAGGTATGAAAATCGCTAAATTAGAGCAAAAACAGCTAATTGTGATGTTTTCAGATCCGGGTTGTTATTATTGTAATCTTTTTACCAAATCTACCCTATCAGATGAAACCGTGGGGAGACTCTTAATGGCTGGATATGTGTTTGTGGAAATTTATCCTTCAAACGAAAAGACGGCGACTCTTGAGATTCAAGGGAAAGAGGAAAAGCTGACCTACAATGAGCTTTATGCTGCTTTTGGTGTCAAAGGAACACCAACTTTCTGGTTTTTTGATGAAACAGCAACTCCGGTAACAAGCCTGCCGGGATATTCGAAACCCGATTTTTTTGTAAATGTACTCAGGTTTCTCGGCGAAAAGGCTTATAAGAATGGCATGTCTTTTGCAGATTATACCGCGCAATCCCATGATTATATGGGCACACATGTAGTCTTAAATCTCTCAGAAGAAGATGCACAGTATATTACTGAAAACGATCCATTAGCTATGAATTACAGCCCAAAGGTGACCTTTGATCCATTCCGTATTTGGATTACTGCTGATTCGGAAATAGCCAATGAGCTTATCACCAAAGGGGCTTTCCGTGTGATTTTAGTCGATTCGCCCAGTTCAAGCACAAACTAAACACAAAAGCTATATAAGGCGATGTCTGTGCCGTTGGGACATCGCCCTTTTTGTTGATAAGCGCAAAAGAGAGTTATGAGAAAAAACTATATATTAAAGTATTCCTGTGATATTTTCTCAAAAACCTCTGTGGTTGGTTTGTCAATGTTGCAAGCCCGAATAAGTGCCACTGTAGTTTCGGGATACTTTTCGAAATAATCTTTCACAGCCCGGAAGAAGGCACGTGCCGATATTTCCTTCGGAACGCCAAAGATTCCCGATGAAACAGCTGGTATGGAAACGGTTTTGACTCCCAGCTCGCCGGCCTTTTTCAAGACGTTCAAAAAACTCAAGTAAAGGTTATCCTCTACCTCTTCTTGTCCGTATTGCGGCCCGTGCACATGAATAACATATTTCGCGTGAAGTTCTCCAGCTCCTGTAACAGCAACTTCTGAAACGGCTAATGGGCCACGATCTCTCACAATCTTGTCGCTCTCTTCCTGAATAATTTTTCCGCCAGCTCTTACAATTGCTCCCGCGACCCCGCCTCCATGGCGCAAATAAGCATTTGCAGCATTTACTATGGCATCAACTTCTTCATGAGTGATATCTCCCTGCACAATTTGAATTATCTTCCCGTTTTCAAGTATTATGCTTTTCATTTTTATCCCCCCTGTATCTCTTTAAACCTTTCCACAAAGATAAGAGCCGTTCTTTTACCTTTCTCTCGTGCCCGGTATTACCGGGTTCATAAAAAACCATTTGTGATAGTTCTTTGGGTAAGTACATTTCCCGGGTAAAGCCCCCTTTGTCGTGGGGGTATTGATAGTCTTTGCCATATCCAAGCTTCTTCATCATTTTTGTAACCGGATTTCTCAGCTTTAATGGTACGGGAACATTGGGTTTTTCTCTAATTACTTTAAAGGCAGCGTTTCTGGCACGAATTACAGCGTTGCTTTTCGGTGCGATAGAAAGGTAAATTGCAGCTTCGGTTAAATTCAGTGAGCATTCTGGAAGGCCAACCTTCTCCACGGCCTGAAAAGCTGCATTGGCTACAACTAATGCCATAGGATCCGCGAGTCCGATGTCCTCTGAAGCAAAAATAATCATCCTTCTGGCAAGAAATTTTGGGTCTTCTCCGCCTTCAAGCATTCTAAGCATGTAGTAAACAGAAGCATCTGGATCACTACCGCGCATGCTCTTAATAAATGCCGAAGCGAGATCATAGTGTTCTTCGCCCTTTTTCGTATATCTTCCACCGGGAAGTACGGAAAATTCCCGCAGGAATTCTACGTCGATTGCTTTTCTTTTAAGAGCATGGGCAGTATCACAAAGCGTATCAAGTAAATTCAAGGCTATCCTCGCATCGCCTCCTGCGCTTTCCGCAATTACCTTAAGGACTTCCTCTTCGATATTAAGATCGTATTCCTGGATAATCCTGTCTTTGTGTATTGCCTTTTCAAGCAATTTAGTGAGATCTTCAGTTTTTAGCTCTTTAAGAATAATAAGCCTGCATCTTGACAAAAGTGCGGGATTGACTTCAAAGCTCGGGTTTTCCGTTGTTGCCCCTATGAGTATGATTGTTCCTTTTTCGGTAACAGGTAGAAAAATATCCTGTTGAGCTTTGTTCAGACGGTGAATTTCATCGACAAAAAGAACCATTTGGGTTCCATATCGCTTCAGCTGTTCAGCCCTTTGGAATAACTGTTTTAACTCTCCTGTTCGCTGTGTTGTTGCGCTGAAATAAAGGTATTCATGATTATCAGGAAGGTTTTTTTCTATCAGGTGCCCAATTGTCGTTTTTCCAGTTCCAGGAGCACCATAGAGTATCATTGAAAAGAGTTTTCTCTTTTCCAGTGCTTTTCTTATGATTCCATTTTTTCCAGTCAGATGATACTGGCCAACAACATCATCGAAATGTTCAGGCCTTAATCGCTCACTGAGTGGTTTCCAATTTGTTTCTGAAGAACTCAACGGTCTTCACCAACCCATCATTTAACCTCACAGAAGGTTTCCATCCCATGAGATTCTTAGCTTTTTCCCAGCTTAAGATGGACTTTCTCAAATCTCCTGGCCTTGGATCGGCATGAATAGGTTCTTTTGAATAACCTGTTGATTTTTTCAAAGCTGCGAAAAGCTCATTTACAGAGGTTCCTACGCCTGTACAGATGTTGACAACTTCATTTTCAAGCTTTTCCATTGCAAGGAGATTGGCGCTGGCAACATCTGTGACATATACATAATCTCTTATGTTTTCACCATCTCCAAAGATTATCACTTCATCATCTTTGAGCATCCTTTCGGAAAATATAGCTACTACTCCAGCTTCCCCGTGGGGGTCTTGGCGTGGTCCATAAACATTCGCATATCTCAATACAGCGTATTTTAAACCATGCTGATAATTGTAAAACCTCAGATAGTTCTCAACAGAAAACTTTGCAATTCCATAAGGAGAAATTGGCTTTGGAAATTCATTTTCTGACGTGGGTATCTCCGAGACATCATCACCATAGATAGCTCCACCAGTGGATGAGAAAATGAATTTTTCAACACCATATTTCACAGAAAACTCCAGCAGCTTCAGTGAACCAATTATGTTTATGCGCGCATCTTCAATGGGGTCTTTCACAGAATTAGAAACGCTTATTTGTGCAGCCAGATGAAAAACATACTTTGGCTTATGAAGCATGAAAATCTTTTCCATCATTTCGTCATCTGTAATGTCCTGCTGGTAGAAAAGTGCTCTTGGATCGAGGTTCTCAATTTTCCCGGAAGAAAGGTTAT
The DNA here is from genome assembly GCF_982836095.1 of Kosmotoga sp. Taxonomy (NCBI): domain Bacteria; kingdom Thermotogati; phylum Thermotogota; class Thermotogae; order Kosmotogales; family Kosmotogaceae; genus Kosmotoga; species Kosmotoga sp. The sequence continues at coordinate 6,468 of NZ_CEYIHJ010000024.1, read as the reverse complement.
CGACTACGATTGGCATGATGTTTTTTTCTATCAAAGCATTTACGACATGTGAACCTATAAAGCCCGCGCCTCCAGTTACCAGTATATTATCTGCCATGATATCTCTCCTCTCAATTTTTAATCACAAAGAAATTTCTTCTCCTCTAAGGGCTTGATCATACATTTTCTTTACTTTCTTGATGTCTTCCCATGTTAGATATTTTGGTGAACCCGGAGTTCTCGATGGATTTCTCAACAAGTAACTAGGATGGAACATTGCAAAAATCTTCACCCCCGGGTACCAATCAAAAAGCTGCCCCCGACATTTTGTGATGGCCACTTTTTCATTTTCCAGAAAGAAAGAAAGGGCTGTCGCGCCAAGGGTTACTATGAGTTTTGGTTTAATGACTGCAAGCTGGGAAAGCAGAAAAGGCGAGCAGGATTTCATTTCTTCGTAAGTGGGAACACGGTTTTTTGGTGGTCTGCATTTTACGATATTTGTTATATAAACATCCTCTCTCGAAAGATTAACCGACTCAAGAATCTTTGTGAGTAATTGTCCGGCTCTTCCCACAAAGGGTCTCCCACTGGCATCTTCATCTGCTCCGGGGGCTTCACCAACGAAAACCACCGGGCTTTCCAGTGAACCTTCACCCGGCACGGCGTTTGTTCTCTCCATACCAAGGGGACATGCAGTGCATCCCTCAATCTTTTGGCTTATGGCTATCATGATTTCTTTCTTTTTAACGTATTCTGTCATTTTCTCACCTCAGAATTTAAATTTGAAATAAGGATTTCCTTCTTCCAAGCCAAGCACGAGATATTTATCCGATAACGCTTTTATATAATACTTTATGCCTATCATTTCCAGTACATCGAAAAAAGAAGTTCCTGAGAAATTAAGCCTGAGAATTCCTTCAACAGCCATACAATGTAAATCTAAATACAACGGCTTTGATTTTCCATACAAGGCATCCCAATCAATACTGTCCAAATTAGCACCTATTTCGAGATAGTTCTCATCGCCAAGATGGAAGCTCAGATGTTTGAGAAGGGAATTGCCGAGACTTAAATCATTGATATTAAACTGAAACTTCTTTGTCTCCTCGCTAACAGATAGTTCCATTGATATCCCGTAATTCTGGATCCCCTTTCCCGTTCCATATAACAACTTTTTGTTTGACAAATATAACCTGTTTACTCCCCCACTTATAGTCCATATATCGCTGGAGGTAACGGCTTTTTTTATAGCCACAAAAAGTTTTTCAGCCTTTAGCCTATCAAATTCCAAAGTTTCAGCGCTTAACACAAAAAAACGCCCTTTGCCGGTGCCGAATTTCTCTGAAAAATAGCTGTCAGGGAAAGGACGGCTAGTAGTGAAAGTTGCATCAGCAGTCATAAAATCAAGCTTCAACCCTTTAACATCGAAATATCCCGTTTTCAACCTTTCGAAGTTAAATCTAATTCTTTCTGGCCAGCTTTTATTTTTGTAAGTAAAGGGATATTCCATGTTAAAGCTTATCATCAGCGCTTTCGAAAGCTCAAGGTCTAACCCAATGTTCATGGGATTATCTTCAGCCTTAGTGGAATCTGGAGAAAGCTGCCATTCAAAAGAAAAATCGATTTTCTTATCGTTATCTTCAAAACTAACTCTTTCCGTATTTTTAATTGTTCCGATTTTCTTTTCAGTCCAGGAATAGTTTGAACTCGTTTTGTGTGAAATCATATCGTATTCAAGGCTCAATTCAAAGTTCGTTTCACTCGCTTTTAAGGAATCAAAAAGAGTTTCTTCGTTGTGTTTGAGTTCTAACCCCTTGATGGGAACAATTCCTTCAGTTTTTAACTCGCCTGTTCCGAAAAGAGAAGCATCAGGAGAATATAGAGCATCAAAATTCAAGTCTGTTTCGTACTCAATGTTGAGAAATTTTGAATTAACTTTTGAGCCGAATTTCCCGGGGCTTTTCAAATCTCCGTTTTTCAAATCAATTGAGGGATTGTACTGAATATATGTACTAAAAGAAGCCGAAGGCGAATAGCTTAGCTCGTTATTAAGTGAAAGCTTTGGTATTCCTTTAGAAAAACCATCGAGAAGAGCTTCTGTCTCAGTGGCTTCAAAGTCCATTGTATATGAAGTGCTTAGATTCATAATATATTCGAAGTTTCCAAAGTCCCGGTTCAGAAAGGGGATATTCTTAGATAAAGTGGTCTTGTTTTTCATATACCAGTTGCCACCGTAGAAAGTACTGTAATTCATATCAGATATGATATCAAACAAGCCAGAATAGTTCAGTTTAATTGGATCAATCCAGAAGAGCTTTTCATTGGGATCTTCATTGGCGCTGTTGAAGTTAAGAGCATAGTTCCCGGAAAGTTTGAAGTTACCATTTTTGCTCTCTAATGAAATGCTGTTTCTACCTACACCTTTTTTGGAAACAGGTGTAGATATCGTGATATTCCCTTCTCCAAATGTGCTGAAAAAATCTCCCCTACTGGAAAAAATTCCCCATTTGAAATGATAGCTACTTAAATCAAGCTGAAATTCGTCCATATTTTCAGGCAAAAGAAGTGAAGTCGCTGAATTTTCCTGGGCCGTAGCGCTTGAAGAAATGGTAAAAGCAAGTTCCTTTAATTCAAAATCAATATTATGAAAGCTGAGTTTGGTCGTAGACATACCGGCACTGCTATTTAGGTAGTATTTTAGTTCCTCCTCAATAGAATATTTTCCGAGTTCAAAGGAAATGGCGCTGCTTCTGCTTAAGGCTTTGAAAGAACTCTCTGAATAATTGAAATTCACCGGAAGTTCTAAATCAGCAGAAATGCCCCACAATTGTGTGGATACATCAGTTTCAGCGTATACACCAAAATTTCCAAGCACAGAGCTTTTTATTTTAGCAGTCGATGGAGATCGGTAATCGAGAGCTCCAAGATACAGTTTTCCTTCTTTCAGCAGTTCAAATGGGGTTACCGCCTTTTGCCTTTTGTTGACCGTTCTATATCCGAATATTGATTGTTTAAACGGTTTTTTTAATGCATCTGACGGAGTCCCATCCAAATACAATCCACCGAGCGACAATGTGCCATCTATTTCAGGCTTTAAAAGCACATATGCACCAAGGTCATAACCTCCAGCAGTTATGTTTTCACTGTATTGGAGAAGAGCAGTAAGCCCTCCCAAATCAGTTGATACGTCACCCATGAGGTTGAAAAAATCCGCGCTGTTCCTCCAATTTCTCTCCCATGAAAAACTCACTGTTAGCCAGTCTAATTTCAGATACCTGAGAGTAATAGTTGTTTTACCCTCGCCAATGGAACTGAGATCTATTTGAAAAGGCCTTCTAGTTGGGTCGTCAAGACGAAAGTAATACCACGGAAAATAAAAAACGGGAACATCGAGTATCTTCATCACAAGGTTCTCAACTTCGAGATATTCTCCTGGTTTTAGCCTGGCAAAGCTGACATTAAAACTGTAATGCGGCTTTTTGCGATCACAAGTCGTGAATGAAGAATCATGAAATGTTACGGTTGGGGTTGTTTCAGCTGTGGCTTCTATGTAATCTCCCAAAACGAAAAAATCTACATTTTTAGCCTCATTTGAACCGGTTTCAGGGATTTTTATTGCAGTTTTCATGTAAGCTTTGAGTGCTTGAACCATGCCCAAATCTAACTCCAAAATGGCGCGTTCGGAGAAGATCGTATTTTCTCCTGTTGATATTCTGACATTTCCCCAAAATCCTATTGAAATAGGTGTCTCCCCTCTTAAAAGAATAGAAGCGTTTGAGGCTGAAACGGTGATGCTGGTGTTTGTGCTGTTGTAGGTAAGCTGTACACCATGAGTTAGAAGCACTTCATCGCTCTTACCTGTAACAACCCCGGCCGAGAGCTTTAAATTCCCTGCATAAAGTGTTGTTGAAGCACTTAACAAAAATACAATAACGCTGATTTTAAAAAATCTACCGAGGAATTCACTGAGTCTATATGAAGCTCTTGTATCAATGAGTGCAAAGATTATTATTCCAAAGGCGGTGAAGAGTATGTTGGGAATCCATGGAGCGAGAACGGGATTAAACAGATTTTCCTTCCCCATAGCACTCAACCAAGCACCAGAACCCTGATAGATGACCACAAGAGCAAAAGTGAGTATAACAGACCACGATCTGGATTTTAAATTCAAAAAAAGTGAAACAGGTACGCCGAGAAGAACTATAACAAAGGGAGCCAGAGAATTTGACAGTTTTTCTTGAAGAGCAACTTGAAGAGAAGCAGTATCAACACCGAGCTTGTTGAAGCTTGCGATTTTCTTTTTTAACTCTGAACTCGTCATTTCTCTGGGAGACTTAGAACTTCTTATGTATTGGTTAATATCTTGTTCAAACTCAAGCTCAAGAGAATCGAACTTCATATCAAATAGCAAAAAACCTTTTGAATCTGTTTCAAAAATACGTCCATTGTGCATAATCCATTTGCCGGATTCTTTTGAAGCGTTTTCAGCACTGATTACACGGGTTTTACCACTGCTGAGATCGTATAATAGGAGTTTTTGAAGCTCACCAGTTTCAGGATCTATTTTTTTTATGTAGAGATATCTTCCCCTTCCATCTTCCATAAAAGCGTTTTCCTTAAATGTAACCTCGGGTCTCTTGTAAACATACTTTGATATTGCTTCAGATGCTTTTCTGTTGGCAATAGGGACAATGAAATCATTGAAGCTATAAGCTGCAAAGCAAAGCACCATTGAAAATATGATAAAGGGAATCACAATGCTTTTCAAAGTGACCCCATGAGTTTGGAGAGCTATTAATTCATTATCTGATCTCATTCTTGAAAGTGTCCAAAAAATAGAAAGAAGAACTCCAACAGGAATTCCAAGAACGATGAAATAGGGCAGGTTATAATATATTAGAATAAACAATTTATCTATTCCCACTTTATAGCGTACAATGAGATCTGAAAGTTGATAAAGTAATTCCAGACTGACAAAGAGAATAAACCCTCCGAGCCCGATAAAAAATGACCCCAACGATTGTTTAATAATATATTTGATCAGAATTCTCATTGGAATTCCCCCACCTTATTTTTTCAAACTTTCGAAT
>NZ_CEYIHJ010000024.1:0-1389 GCF_982836095.1 Kosmotoga sp. | reverse complement strand
AGAATTCGCTTCCCATACATCTGTAATATTCGCCGGTTTCTATAAAAATCGAACACTCAGTCAGAGATAAAGAAGAAGCAGCAATTTCTCTGAAAACCCTTAAAAGGCTTATCAACTTCACTCCTTTAAGGGCAATCGTAGGGTTTTGGACAATGGTTTCAGTTATCTCTTTTTCCGTGCTGTCAAGGAGGGTGCTCACGGTATTGTTTTTTGAGCAAATCTGCCCTGACATGCTAGTTGATGGTGAATAAATATTTTTGACTGCATTGTTAAACATCTCGTCGATGAGGTTTGCTGTTTTAGACATGCTGTTGTAAAAGCCAATGGAAGATAGTTTTGACAGTTCCAATGAGTATCTCGAAATCGTCAGACATTGTTTGCCAATCCTCGTTAATTCGTTTACCAGCTTCATTCCCATCATCACTAATCTCAAATTTTTACCAGTCAACATAAGGGTTCCACCAAGTATGACAGTCTTTCTTTCAATGCTCAGCTGAAAGGTATCGAGGATAGAAGAAGAATACATCACATCTCTGGCATGGTGCTCATTCCTCTCGAGAAATGCCATTTTTGATTTACTGTACATCGTTTGAACATAACGAGCAAGCTTGAGCAGTTCATCTCGCAGCTCGTCGAGCTTTTCTTCACCTCTTCTTGAAATCATCTCTCAGCCTCCCACCAAAGGCGAGTTTATCTCTCATGACACCAACAAAATCAAACTCCTTTGGCCTGAGTAATGTCACCGATCTTTTTGAAAGGGCTACTTCAACCTTGTGCCCTTTTTCAAGATTTCCCCTAAAAACACCATCGTTGTAACAATCCATAGGATAGCCACGGTCATCCAGAAGTTCAATAACGGTTCTTCGCGAAGCTCCCACTACAATGCAGCCAACATATGGGTTATGCGGGCTCAATGGTGTAACCTGATAAACATCGGAAGAAGGATCTATTATTGCACCACCCGCGGCGAGGTTATAAGCCGTAGAACCGGTTGGCGTGGATATTATAATTCCATCACCCGCTATAATGTAAGGCGAAAAGCCTTCTATCATAACCCTCAAATATATGGTTCTACTGGGTTTTGAGCGCTCTAATACAAAATCGTTCAGAGCGTATTCCGTACCAAGCACGCCACCTATTTTGAGCAGTGTTCTGTTATCCTCAATCAGCATAGAGTTCAGATATAAATTGAGAGCTTCTTCTAACTGATGAAGCTCAAAAGCTGAAAGAAATCCCACACTTCCTATTTTAAAGCTCAATATGGGGATGGAATTTTCAAGAGCGCAAGGCACCGCTTTGAGAACTGTGCCATCGCCTCCAAAAGTCAAAATAAGTTAAACATCTTTTTCAATACAGCCTCTTTGATTTTCACAAATTACCATGTCAATT
>NZ_CEYIHJ010000023.1:0-17415 GCF_982836095.1 Kosmotoga sp. | reverse complement strand
ACATAGAAAAATCGAAGGTTATCAGCGTTGAAGTGCCTTTATTACCCGTTGAGGTTGAAGTAAAAGTTACCCCCGGAAAGGGGCTCGACCCTGAAAAAGTATCCCTTATACTTGATGAAATGCCAAATAAACTTGAAGCAGATCTAAAAGCTGTTTTCAGCGCTGTGACACAAGGGAAACATAAGCTTGAATTGCAGTATGATGGGATAACACTGTTGACAAAGGAAGTTGTCCTTAAATGGAACGATGATATTCCCTACCTCTTTGAATTTCCCATTGACTCAATTGAAATCAGCGAGCTATCAGCAGTCAGAGATGGAGACAGCGTGAAACTCAGCTGGAAAAGTGATTTGAAATCCTATGTAGAGACTGATGTGAGCTACCTCATAACCGTGGATGCCTCAACTTTCAAGACAATGGAAAATTCTTACATACTTCCACTCCCCGAGGAAACCACGCAAATTAAAGTAATCCCTCTGTACAAAGGAGTTCCCTTTGGCCCGGAAAAATCAATTGAGGTTATGGGCAAGCCGTATTTTGAATTGGGGGAAATACCGGCTTTCATTCCTTCAGATAATTTGATAATTACTTTCAAAGCGAAAAATCTCTCAAATCTTATATTTTCTCTTGATGATGGTGCGCCAGTAAAAGTCGATATCCAGAAGGCTGTGGTTCCTTTTAAAAATCTTTCTGAAGGGCTGCACCGCTTAGCTTTTAGCATCATCGATCTCTACGGCGATAGTTTCACAAAAAGCGCAACTTTTGTTGTTGATACAACCCCACCCAATGAACCGACATTGCTGAATTACAGTGTTGACGAGAACAGAATTGTTGTGGATCTTGGGATCAGTTCAGACACCGCTTCCATCTTTGGTGAAGTCATCGTCTCTAATACAACCACATACCATATTGAAACGGAGACTAATCAAATAATCATTCCAGTCCCCTCTCCAGAAACGGGGTTTAGCGGGACCCTTGAATTTTTCCTTACCGCTATCGACAGAGCCGGAAACAAATCAATGAAATCATCCTATAAAATCGAATTGGTCAATTTCAAAAAGATAAAAGATGCTCTTAGTTTCAATGTGATTCAAAAAGACTATCAACCTGTGACCATTAGGGTAGCAAATACCATAGCCAGTAAAGATGCTTCCCTGACAATTTTTGTTGAAACACCCAAAGGAACCAATACCTACACCTATGATCTTTCAAGAACCTTTAACGTGTTAGAACCCTTGGATGGCATTTATTTTGGCGATTTAAGGATCCTGTATAGTATTAATGCGCTGGGGATTGAATCCCCCACATATGTCGCTACTGAAACGAGGGTTGACCTGAAGAACCTTGAGGGGTTCTACGCTTACCAGATAGACGAAGATGGTAAGTTCAGGGTGAGGTTCTATCCTGTACCTGATCCGGATGTTAAATACAGAATCCGTAGAAAAATATTAAATACACCTATCAACCAGGAAGTAAAAACAGTTTTACCGGATGAGATTGATTTCAAAGACGATCCTCCCATCGTGAGAGATTTTGATTCGCCATTGCTCCTAACCAACGATGCAACAACGGAAGTATCCGTTGAAGTGGAGATCATAACAGATCATTACAGCTACAAGTTCCCTGAAAAGCTCTTGACTCTGTATAGAGGAGCGTCAATATTGACCGGGACTGCTACCAACGCTGCTTTTGACGAAAATGCCTACCCCATTTTGATAGCTGAAAATTACACTATTCCTGACAATGTTGAGGTTTCAATACAGGGAGATGGCTTGCTTCTTATCCAGGATGGCGCTTCATTCGTTGTAAATGGCAAGTTGAACGTATCAGGAGATAACAACGGTGTAATCTTGAAAAGTGAATCTAACAATGGCATTATGCTTTATGGTGGCGAGTTGAATCTGAAAAAGGTAACTGGAAATGAAACCTCTATCTTTGCTTCCGGTGCTATGCTATACATCGAAAACTGTGCTTTTATGGACACCTCGAACCCCTTGATTGTCAAAAGCGGTTCTTCTTTATGGCTTCACAATGTATCTATAAACTCAGCCGGGACAGCAGGGTACATTAGTGATGCAAACGTCTTTGATGCGCGTAATATTGAGATAAGAAATTCTTCAAAAGGATTTATAATATTAAATCCCAAAAAGGTTTACATAAGTGAGTACAAAGCTAAAGAAGGCATAAAGAATACCGGTTTGGAGATCAAAAACTCAGATTCTGAAGATATTTTGCTTGAGGAGTTAGACATTTCATCCGGACGTTTTGCATTGAACCTCGAAAATTTGAAAAGCGTGTTTTTGAACGGGGCCCAGTTGAAATCATCCAGTTTTTATGTTATCGCACTAAGCAACGTAGAAGATGCTCAAATAGCGAATGTATCCGTTAGCAATATACCTGAAAAGGGAAAGCCAAACATTGGTTTCTTCATAGCCAGTACAGGAGGAATATTCAAAAACATCTCAGTAAACCAATGCAAAGAGACCGGGATTTTTGTAAACAACAGACTACTTCCGAAAGCACTTATGGATGTCTATAAGGCGCTCTCACCAAAAGAAAAAGAAAATTGGGCACCCTTAATTTTATATGCAGACGCTACGGCATTCTCAAATAACTTTTACGATATTTATATCGAAGGCATTTATAATCTTTACGCTCCGGGGTTAGATCGTAGTCAGCTCAGAATCTACGATTATAGAGTTGACAAAACGTGGTCCAACGAACTTGGCAGAATATTCCCCAGAGGAACTGTCATAGTAAAGTGAATTAGAATATGCTCAAATAACGCTCATAATGGTCCGGTGCCACTGTGGCTACTTTCTCAGCGGCACCGGATTTTTTAAATTTATAAGCCGCTGCAACGTTGGCTCCCGATGAGATTCCTACCAAAAGCCCCTCTTTCTTGTGAAGCCACCGCATCATTTCAATAGCTTCTTCAGAACCAATGGTAATCACATCATCAAGAAGTGCCCGGTCAAGAATAGAAGGGACAAAGCCAGCACCTATACCCTGAATTTTATGCTTTCCAGGTTCTCCACCGGAAAGAACAGCCGATTCTTCTGGCTCAACACCTATAATTTTTATTTTTGGTAGTAATCTTTTCAAAGCTCTACCAACACCCGTAATAGTTCCTCCAGTACCAACACCAGCTACAAAAGCATCTAATTCATTACCGCATTGCTTAAATATTTCCGGTCCAGTAGTGATCTCATGATAATAAGGATTACCGGGGTTTGAAAACTGGTCCAGCATAACAGCATTTTCAAGGTTATTGACAATTTCTTTTGCCTTTTCAACAGCTTTTTTCATACCCCCTGATGTGTCTGTCAAAATAACCTCAGCGCCAAGTTCTTCTATGACCTTCCGTCGCTCTTCACTAACACTTTCGGGCATAACCAATATCGCTTTATATCTGAATTTACTTGCAAACATTGCTATGGAAATTCCTGTATTTCCACTGGTAGGTTCAACAATTGTCATTTCTTCTGTATATTCGCCTTTATTTTTTGCATATAAAATCATCCCCATTACGGCTCTATCTTTCACACTACCACCTGGATTGTTTTTCTCAAGTTTTAAGAGAATACTGCCAGCTGGATCTAAACTATTTAAAGCAACAAAAGGTGTATTTCCTACTATCAGATCAATGTTCATAAATTTGCCTCCTTTTGAAATGTTTTTGATGCTTTTGCGGGAATACCAACATATGTCTGCGCTTCAGACACATGTTCAAGGACAACACTGTTGGCACCAATCTGCGCATTATCGCCTATAATTATGGGGCCTAGTATTTTTGCACCAGCCCCGATGATTACATTACGTCCGATATCCGGATGCCGTTTTCCTTCGACTATTCTTCTACTACCGAGTGTTACCCCGTGGTATATCAATGTACCGCTTCCAATAGTCGCAGTTGACCCTATAACCACACCTATTCCATGATCAATTACAACACCTGCTTCAAAATAAGCAGATGGATGTATGTCAACACTGAAAAGCACTCTGTTAAAATAATGAATCAACTCTGCTGGCCAGAAAAATCGGAGATTCCAAAGTAAATGGGATATCCTGTACAAAAAAAGCGCATGAAAACCTGCCGAAGTCAAATATATGTGAATTTTCGATCTCGCTGCTGAGTCTTTCAGCAAATATTCATCAAGGTCTTTCCTAACCGCTTTTATCAAACTCATCATTTCGCTTGTGAATTTATTCACCCTATCACCTCATCTATATTATACTAAAATTATCGGAATTTAATTATTGTTATCGTTAATATTTTCCTGATAAGTAAACATTTTGCAATGGTTTTATTGAATTAAATCGACGATATTTCCTTGGAATTTGATAAATAACCATTTGTTAGATTCATTGTGATAGAATTTTTAGAGGGGGGATATAATGAGGAATTTTTTTCTTTTTTGCACCTTTTTAATGGCTGGAATAGTTTTCTCAATGACATCGATCTACTTAGGTATATCGCCAGGCCTTTCGCTTAACAATTACGGGTCTGTTGATGGAAGTTATGAGCCAAACCTATACGATCTTCTAAGGTACTATTCACTTCCCGCACTGGGAAAGGCCGGGTTTCAAATAAACACAAATCATCTGGAGGCTGCTATGTTTATTGAAGCGCGCCAGGATTTTTCCGCCTTTTTGCTTGGGAGAGATTTTTCCAACCTTCCGCTTTCAGTTGGTTCATGGGCTCCATTTTTTGACGCAAATTATCCACGTGTTGGCTACATCCAGTGGAGCTCCGAAAACTTTCTCATTTCCGCAGGCAGAAGAAAACTAAAATGGGGGCCCGCTACCTATGATATTGGGCTTTCCGACGTTCCTGTATATTATGATCACCTATGGTTACAGTTTGATGATGACACTCATTTTGGTAACTTCGATTACAACTTCTTCGCAATTTCCGCCGACAGAAGCGTGTATGGCGATCCAAAGACACTTTTTGGGCACAAATGGGCTTTTTCGGGCGAGGTTTTCAGACTGTGTTTTGCTGAGGAAAACCTCATTTATGGGGTTTATCCGGATTTGCAGGATATAGGACCTTTCATCATTTACCACCATAGTTACCAAACCCATTCCAATGTCATGTTTTTTGTAACAATGGAATCTATTCTGAAGAACTTCAGAATTTATAGCGAATTTGGTCTCGATGAATTCAGGTTAAATACTGAAGGCGAAAATTCCAGACCCACTGCCTTTGGCTGGCTTGTGGGTGTGGAATGGAGCAGCAGCGATAACTGGAACACAATCAGAAACAAAGAATATTTTGAGGATTTCACCCTTTCTGAAAGGGGATTATCAGTTCCTTCCACGGTTAAGTTGAGGTATGAATATTACCACACGACGCCCTATCTATATAACAGAGATGCTGATATAGGGAAATTCACCTACCCCATTAGAATGAACGTCATGTGGCTTAGCATGTGGCCTGATATAGATTTCTTCTTTGGCTTTCCCTATGGCCCTGATGTATCTTTGCACCTGTTAAGACTTCAGTGGAATAAAAAGAAGATTGAATTTTCTACAAAGCTGGAATTTTTGGCTATGGGAAGTTATGGTATAAACAGCCCGTACCATGCCCCTTACGAACATAACTGGTACAAGCTCGTTGAGCCCATTAGTAGGCAAATAGTAATCACTGCTAAATTGAAATATTATCCAAAAATCGATTTTGGGCTATTTGGATTGTTGTCATTGAATTTTTCTTCTGATGGCCCAAAGTGGCTGTTGAATATTGGCATAAACAAAATCTTCATATTTTAGGAGGGAATGCGATGAGGCGTGTCCTGGTAATTTTGGTTATTCTTGTTCCTTTAGTAGTACTAGCAAATATGGCGAACCTGAATTTCAAGAATAGTGAAGGCTATGTTATCTGGAAAGGAAAACTCCTGCTAAATGGGGAAGTTCCATACATACCAAATACTCCCATCAGTTCAGCTTTTCTGGGGGAATCCAAGCAATATACGAGCAACACTACCGCTTCCTTCATTACTACGCCACAGCTTACGCTACATAATTTTGATCCCTTCACCACAAGGAAAGGTTGGTACAATCCCTGCGTTCCACTTTATTTGAGGTATAGATACGATACTTTACAGCCCTGGGCAGTACTGAGATTTGATTCCGGGATTGGGAATAATTTGCAAATAGTGATAAACCTGGATTTTAGTAAGGACTATCGGAGTTATATAAGCCATGGTCCTTCCGGAAATGCCACACCCTTTATCAATCTGCCGGTAGAGTTGCTCAAAGGAGATGTCCGAGCACTGAATTTCAGCTTTCCGAGCTTTGGCTATGCTGCCTATGCAACAAAAGAATTCCAGGCAAGTATTGGACGTTACAAGCTGAGCTGGGGACCTATGAGAAATGGTCTTACGATCAGCAATGCTTCTAATTATTACGACAATTTCAGCTCTTCATTCGTGACACCCATGGGCAAAAATGGTAATTTCTCTTATACCTTCAACATGATCTCCGTAATACCTTTGCTCAGTGGAAGCGAATGGGAGCGTCAAAGGAAAGTGTCGGCAAGTAGCCCGCATTACTGGGACCTCAATCAAGACCAGGTATATGATGAGCCCTCAAAACTCATTGTTGGACATCGTTTTGACATAAAGCTCAGCAAGCGATTGCGGATTGGCGTGGGCGAAATCAACGTAGTTGGGGGGAAACATCCCGACCTCACTGATTTCAATCCCTTCATTGTGTTTCACAACACCTATGGCGAGGGATTTTCAAATGTCATGATGTCTCTGGACTTTTCTTTAGTACCATTCAAGGGATTCCAGATCTATGGCGAATTCACCATGGATGATTACTCAGGACCGACGGAAGCTGGTGCTCGCGGAAAGCCTTCAGCCATGGCATATGGTCTGGGTGCAGAATATTTCCTTGAAGGTCTTTCTGGTATGTTTCGTATCTCTGCTGAAGCGTACCACATCGATACGTGGATGTACAACAGATGGCAGCCACTGTTAAAAATCACCAATAGAACCATAACAAAATCAGAGCTTCCCGGTGCGAGAGACGCAAATGAATATCCTTTGGGCTTTAAATATGGACCTGATCTCAACGCTTTCTCACTGCTCCTGGAATGGTTGGGAAGCGCTATTTCAGCATCTGTTGAATTTGAGCATTTTGTACAGGGAGAAGTTACACTGGATACTCCATATCTGAACATGAATGAACCCAGCGATGAACCCGGAGAATTCACTGATCCTGAGTCCTGGAGAGGGCCTGTTGGCGAGTTAAAAAAGGCGAATATCTTAACTGTCAATTTGAAGGGAACTCTCTGGGGATTTAAGATTGGTTCAGATTTTAGTCTTTATTTCGGAGATTATTTCGAGCAATATACATCCAGGAAAATCACCTATGAGCTAAGACCTTTTATAGAATTTGGCTTTTGATCAAAAAATCCATACAAGAGTAGTCAATACTATACCCGATGCCAAGCCCACAACAAAACCAAAAAGAAAAGATTTATTTTGTCCCCTCTTCTTTAGAGGGGGCTTTTTCTCTTGTTCCTCCCTGTACCAATCCCTGTCGTATATTCCCATAACCGTTCACCTCTTTCGTAACAAAGGTTCCCCAGTAACGTCTTATAAAAATAACAAGGGGAATAGCAAGCACTATTCCATACACTCCAAAAAGTTCACTGCACGCTATTATTGAAAGGAGTATGATAAACCAGTTTAGCTTTAATCTTTTGGACATTATTCTTGGTGATAGTACCCACATTTCCAGTTGATTAGCAAGAATTAGCAGTAACAAGGCCAGCACAATCCCAATGAGCGGATTTTCACTGTGGCTGCTATAACCAATTACAAGTAGCGGAATAGCGGTGATAATAACGCCCAGAAAGGGAATTAAATTTGTAATACCGGCAAGCAATCCAAGAAATAGAGATTGACGAATGCCAAAAACAAAAGCCCCAAAACCTATCACAGATCCCACTGCAAGTGCCACGATCAATTGCCCGGTAATATAGCCCTGGAGATCTCTATAGAAACCTTCGAAAAAGCTGGTTACTTCACTACTATCACAGTTCGGAAACAGGGTGCGAACTGCTCTATACCTGAAAAAAGACCGTGACCTGGCAGTTAAAACAACTGAAGCAACAACAAGCAAGATCCCAAAAGTGATCCACGAAGCTATGTTTTTACTTATGTAAAGGCTTGCCTGAAGCAGAATATCTCCAAGCATGGAACCAGCCTTTTCAAAAGTATCGTTGATAAAACTTCCGAAAGGCTCTCTGAAATTGGATGAGAACTTATCGATATCAAGGTCAACAAGTCCTGATTGAAAGCTCTTTACTCCGTTGATGATTATAGGAACCGCAACATAGAAAAGATATACAAAAGTCAAAACAATAGCGCCAAGAGATAGAAGTGAGAGTAATCGTTTATAACCCTTTTTATTTACCATTCTTGCAGGTGCAATGATGATCATTCCGATCAACACGCTCAGGGTTAGCACACGAGTTGTCATTGGGAAAATGAACAAAGAAACAAGATAAGCGATAAAATAACCGAGTATCCACTTTCCACTCCTGCTCATGGCATCCCCACACGAACGAGTAATTTAATGAGCGTTCCTCGTGGCGTTGATTCTTTCTCTATGAGTCCTTTGAGTTCAAGGCTCATCAGTGTATCCAAAGCTGTGTTCTTGTTTATGCCGAGGGCAGAAGCAAGCGATCTGATACTGATTGATACGCCATCTTTCTTAAAAGAAGTATGTGATAGGTAAATGAGCATTAATTTTTCAGTAGAAGTTAGATCCTTTCTTCCTATGAAAGAACTGAATGCGTTTTTTTCATTTATTACAGACTTCTCCCTCGTTCTCTTTTCAGGTTTTAAGAGCTTCTTTTTTCTGTTCTTTAGCTTCCCATAAAATTCATTTTCAAATTCTTCAAGAGCTTTTTCTCTATCATCATTATTACTTCTAACGGTGTTTTTTATCATTGAAGTTAGAGAATCCATATCAAATTTCCTGCTTTTTGACACGTTTAAGCACCCCCTGTGAGAGCCTTTTCAAATCCCTCACAGCCAGAGAGTTAGGAAAGGCCAGCTGTATGGGCTCGCTGATTATCTCGGATTTTTGCACATCAACCGTCCGCCTGATGGGAGGAGTTATATAGGCATTTCCATATAGGTCTATGACGGACTTTTCAAGTGCGCGGGATGGTTGTTCATGCTTGCGGAAGTTGTTGATAACTATACCAAGAAATTCAAGGCTTCTATTGATTCTTTTTTTCACCATTGTGGCCACTCTGAACATTCTATCAAGCCCCTTTAATGCGTATTTTCCAGGGCTTACTGGCACAAGAAAAAAATCGCTGGTGACCAGAGCGATGTTTGTCAAAATGCCAAGGTTAGGGGGGGTATCGATGAATATGAAATCATAACTGCTGTGTAGCCCTGTTTCGTTCAAATAATCCTTTAACGAAAAAAGGCTTTGAATACCATTCCCCATGGATTCTACCCGATATAGCTCGTCATTTGATGGAAGAATGTCGATAGTGGCAAAACCTTTGGTAACAGATCTTTTCAAACGATTCGGATCAAAACTTTCCCCCTCTGATATGATAGTTGCGAGATTGATTTCTCCGTCTTCATATGGATCCTGATCCATCGCTATGGTGAGATTGCCTGACGGATCAAGGTCCACAAGCAATACACTGTATCCTCCCAAAGCGTATTCATAAGCAAGACTATAAGTTAGGGTGGTTTTCCCTACTCCACCTTTATGGTTGGTAATCGCTATCACGGACAAAGAAACCACCTCGTGTTATAACAATCTCTTTGCAATATCAGCTATTTCTTTTTCATTCATGGTCTCTCCGCTTATAACGAGATCCAGAGCATATCCAAAAAGAAGCTGAGAAAGCCTTTTTATAACCCGGGTAGCTCTGGACTTTGACATATGCTTAATCAGTTCTTCCTTGATATTTTCTTCAATTTGGGACTTAAAAGAACGCATTATCTCCCTGATTCTCCTGTTTTTCTTTCCGTAAAGCCACAGGTAAATCAAGGTTATCAACACATCTTCGTGTTCCTCATCCATTTCGTTGACAACTTGAATCATAGCTTCAATAAAGTCTTTTGGTTCGAGACCTTTTTCAAAAAGGCGGTTAATTTTGGGAAGTAAGTAATTGTTTATAGCATATCTTGACAGGTCAATGAGCATTCCCTCTTTAGATCTGTGGTGATAATGTATGGCAGCAAGATTCACATCTGCCTCTCCCGCCACCTTTCTGGTGCTCAAGCCTTCAATTGTCTCTTGAGAGATAACCTTAATGGCAGCTTCCATGATTTTCGTCCTTGTAACTTCACCACGCATTGTCATCACTCCTTTCAATCATTCGTTCTGTTCAATTATAGCATAACTACTTACTAAAATTAAGCCGGGCAATTTGCCCGGCATGCAATTTAAATCTTTTCACAAGATAATCCTGGTTCCGAATCCCTCTTCAATGGCTTTCTTAACACCCTCAAGCGAAGTTATTATGGCTTGATGTCCGGTTTTTTCTACGAAATCAACAGCAGCTTCAATTTTTGGATACATACTGCCTTTAGCGAATTGCCCTTCTTCCATCAATCGTTTGGCCTCATCGATTTTCAGATTTTTCAGGGCTTTTTGGTCTTTTTTTCCAAAATTCAGATACGCATAATCAACAGCAGTTAGAATCACAAAGATATCAGCACCAATCAACCGCGCCAACAAAGAAGAAGCCCTGTCTTTATCTATTACAGCTTCTACTCCTCTGAGCTCTCCAGTATCATCTATCACAACAGGTATCCCGCCACCACCTGCCGCAACAAGAACATTATCGGCTTCTAAGAGAGTTTTGATCGATTCTATTTCCACTATGTTCAAGGGCTTTGGTGAAGGCACTACTCTCCTCCACCCTCTACCAGCATCTTCTTTCATAATCCAGCTCTTGCTCTTTTGTAGGGTTTTCGCTGTTTGCTCATCGTAAAAAGGGCCAACAGGTTTCGTTGGGTTTTCAAAACCCGGATCATTTCTATCTACAACTACCTGCGTGAGCACGCAGCTCACAGGGATACTCAGACCTCTTCTCTTAAGCTCGTTGGATAATGTTTGTGTGATCAAATATCCTATTGACCCTTGTGTCATTGCATCGTTAACGTCTATTGGAAAAGGGGGTAAGGTATCCTTTGCGATTTCCTGCTGCACCAGCAAATTACCAACCTGGGGACCATTACCATGGGTAATTACAAGGTCAAATCCATTCTCAATGAGATCTGCAAGGTGTTTAACTGTACCATAAAGATTAGTTTTCATAACTTCGGCGGTTGGTTTTTCGCCAGGCTTGTTCAAAGCATTTCCACCTATTGCCACCACTATTTTTTTCATCATGGGCCTCCTCACGTTTTATAAGCTTATAAGAGAGTAGCAATCATAACCGCCTTGATCGTGTGCTTTCTATTTTCTGCTTCTTCAAAAACCCTTGATTTAGGCCCTTCAATCACTTCACGTGTAACTTCATTGCCTTTTACGGCTGGAAGGCAATGAAGGAAAATCGTGTCATGCTTTTTAGTGGCATTCATGAGTTCCTGATTCACTTGATAAGGCTTTAAAAGAGCGATCCTTTCCTTGAGTTTCTCTTCTTCGCCCATAGATGCCCAGACATCTGTATATATCGCATCGGCTTCCTTTACGACTTCATTAGGGTTATCGCTGACAGTAATTTTCGCACCCGTGTCCTTTGCAATTTCTCTGCACCGAGAAACCAGAGCTTCAGACGGCCAAAGCTCTTTTGGACCACAGGCAACGTAATGCAGACCCATTTTAGCAGAGCCTATCATGAGAGAATTTGCAACATTGTTTCTTGAATCTCCCATGTAAACGAGCTTTCTCCCTCTCAATGTTCCGAAATGCTCTTCAATCGTCATGAAATCAGCAAGGATTTGAGTTGGGTGATAAAGATCGGTTAAACCATTATATACGGGAATTCCAGACCATTTCGCCAGTGTTTCGGCGGTTTCTTGTTTAAACCCTCTGAAAGCGATGGCGTCAAACATTCTGCCAAGAACCCTTGCGGTATCTTCCAGATCTTCCTTGACACCCAGGTGGATATCGTCCTTTGAAAGAAACACAGCGTGCCCGCCTTCCTCGCCAAAAGCTGTCTCAAATGCTGTTCTTGTTCTGGTGGATCTTTTTTCGAAAATTATTGCCAGGGTCTTTCCAAGGAACCTCTGGGTTACAATCCCCGTTCTTTTCTCCGCCTTAACTTGCTTTGCGATGTCAATCAGATATCTTATTTCGTCCGTGGTAAAATCTAAAAGTGTGAGAAAACTTTTACCTTTAAGGTTTACAGCCATAGTTATACCTCCTTTGATTTTGGTGTCTTTAACTCAATAATACCCGAGAGTTTAAAATCTTTCAAACATCGTATAAAGCCGCAAATTGCCTTTTGTGTACGATTATCTGATTTCTGTAATGCATTTGTCAGCTCTGGTTTCATGAAGCCAGCTTAATATACGCTAAACTATACAAAAATCAACCGCAATTCCGATTTGTTGTTTAAAATCGAAACATCAAAATGAAGATTCCCGGAGGTGCGTTATGTTTCGAAAACTGCTTGAAAACAGTATTACAAAATCACTCAACAGATTAGGCGTTGAAAGTATTCCCATATTCAAAATAGAAATCCCCGATGAAAATTTTGGCGATTATTCCACTAATGTTGCTTTCTTGCTAGCAAAGAGCCTAAAAAAAGCTCCCCGTGAAATAGCCAGTAGCCTCTCCCGAGAGCTAGAGAAGGAGCAATATATAAAAAGCGCAACAGTTGCCGGACCTGGATTCATTAATATTATACTTACTGACGAAGTCTATTTACATGCTATGAAAGAGGTACTTGAAAGAAGATTTTTCTGGAAAGTAAAGCCTGAAACAAATGTTCAATTTGAATTTGGAAGCGCCAATCCAACAGGGCCTTTTACCATTGGGCATGGAAGGCAATTAGTTTTTGGCGATGTGCTTTGCAGGATTTTCTCTGCCAGGGGATACCGGGTGAAAAGGGAAATGTACATCAACGATGCTGGCCGCCAGATACGTTTGCTTGGCCATTCTCTTTGGGTTAGATACAACCAGCTTTTCGGGAAGGAAATCCCACTTCCCGAAGATGGTTATCAAGGTGAATACCTCGTTGATATGGCAAAAGAAATTAAAAGGGAATACGGCAATAAATTTTTGGACAGTTGGGATACAAATGCTCAGGAATTTTTCTCGAATTTTGCCCTGAATAAGATGCTCCAAAGCATGAAAGAAACTCTTAATAAGCTGGGAATCGAGTTTGATAACTATTTCAGTGAAAAAAGCCTTGTGATTGATGGAACAGTTAATAAAATTCTTGAGATTCTCAGGAAAGCGAGCCTGCTCTATGAAAAGGATGGCGCGTTATGGTTCAAAGTTTCGAATTTTGTTAACGATAATGACAAAGTCGTTCTTCGCTCCGACGGCACACACACTTATTTTCTCACAGATATTGCCTATCATTTCAATAAGTACCAGAGGGGATTCGATAAGGTATATAACATATGGGGCTCGGACCACATGGGGCATATTCCTCGAATGAAAGCCGCACTCATGGCTTTGGGAATTTCTGAAGATTTTCTTGAGGTTATCATACATCAGTATGTGAATATCAAAAAGGGGAAAGAAATTGTCAAGATGTCCACCAGGAAAGGGACATTCTCCACCCTTGATGAACTCATAGAAGCAGCAGGCATCGATGCCACAAGATACTTCTTTGCCATGTTCGATCCTGATACACACATGCTTTTTGACCTCGATCTTGCAAAGAAAAAGAGCAATGAAAATCCCGTTTTCTATGTTCAATACGCTCATGCGAGAATAAGCAGTATTTTCAGAACAGCAAAAGACAAAAATCTGCACATAGGGATATTACCCGATAGCTATAATTTCGAACCTGAGGAGAAAAGACTCATAAAAATAGTACTGGAATTACCTTCTGTGTTGGATTCGATCACAGAGGATTATAAGGTCAACAGGTTGACCAACTATCTTGAAGCGCTCGCATCGACATTCCATGTTTTTTACAACAAGCATCTGGTAGCCGATCCTGAAAACCCCCGGAGATCTACTCTAAGGCTAAAGCTTTGTGAATTAACCAGAAATGTCATCGCTGACGGTCTTCAGCTTCTTGGTGTGAGCGCTCCAGAATCCATGTGATGGTTATGGTTCAGACTTTTACTGTTGAGAAACTGGTAGCCGGAGGGCTTTCACTGGCCAGAACCCAAGAGGGAAAAATCGTGTTCATTATTGGCGGTTATCCCGGAGAGCAAATTGAAGCAGTGCGGATAAACCGCAAGAGGGATTTCGAGCTCTGGAAACCCACCAAGATCCTTAAAAGTAGCCCATACAGAAGAGAAAGGCTTTGCGAAAGTTTTCCACGATGCGGTGGTTGTGACTGGCAGGACCTGATGTATGATCAGCAGTTGAAATGGAAAGCGAAGATAATTCAAGAGCAGTTCAAACGCCTGGCAAAAATCGATATTCCTCTTCCTGAGGTGGTTCCCTCAAAGGAAATGCATTATAGAAACAAAGTGGAATATGTGGCTTTCAACACTCCTAATGGTATCAAACTGGGTTTTAAGGAGAAAGCTTCAGTTAAGCCAGTAGAGCCTCAGGGGTGTGTCATAGGCGATATAGTCTTTGAAGATTTGAGAATAAAGATTCAACGTGTGTTGAATGAGTTCAGATTGAAGGCATATGATCCAGAAAGAGGTACCGGTAACTTAAAGCACCTTGTGCTTAGGAAAAGCTCTTCAGGCGAAAGCATGGCAATCTTGATAGGAAAAAAATCTGAATTTCCTGAATTAAAAACTATAACGAATCTTCTCAAGCAAAAACTCCCGCAGATTGATTCCTTTGTGTATGTGCACAACAGTAGAGATAATATAAATCTCAGGGGCCCCTACAGGGTACTTTATGGTGAAGGGGTTTTGACCGAGAAAATCGACGACATTCTTTATCAGGTGCCGCCCACATCTTTTTTTCAGGTCAACACTTTCATCGCCAGGGAGATTTTACATTACATAGCAGAAACAATTGAATTTGAAAAAAGAGAAAGCCTGCTTGACCTTTTCGCTGGGGTAGGGTTTTTCAGTGTTTTTTTTGGAAAGGCTTTTGATAGGATCACCGCTGTTGAAAGTTCCGGGGTATCTGTTAAAGCACTTGAAGCCAATGCCAGGATAAATCGGCTCAACAACATAGAGGTCATAAAAGAGGATGCATTGAATTACGTCCGGAAAAACAAGGGTAAACACCAATATGAGGTTATCCTTCTTGATCCACCACGAAGCGGCATGGGAAAAGCGATATCCCTGTTGAAAAGTTTCAAGCCCAAACTGATAATATATGTTTCCTGCGATCCAGCAACGCTTGCACGAGACACTCGCTATCTCATGGAGCCAAATGTTGAAATTATACGTGTAAAAGGCTTTGATATGTTTCCGCTGACTCACCACGTTGAAACTGTAGCGTTGTTCAGAAATCTATAGAACTCATAAGTGCGCACAGTTCTTCGTTCATCATACCATTCGAAAAAAGCATTTTATCAGTATCCCATGGGGTTATTTCTTTCCCGGACCAGTTGGTTATGCTACCACCTGCCTCTTTAACAATTATGTAGGCTGCGGCAATATCCCAGATGTTCAATTTGTATCCTATAAAAGCTTCTGAACATCCAGCGGCTACAAAGGCGCTTTGCAATGCTGCGGTTCCCAGAACTCTGGTTCGGCGGACATTTTTATGAAGCAGATTCAGCAAATTCACTGAGTGCAACGCTGTTGTCCCCACCGTAACAAGGCTTTCTTTCAACTTTTTTCTTTCAGAAACCCTGATTTTAATATTATTTAAAAAGGCTCCCTTGTTATGATAGGCACTGTACAAGTCACCTGTTTTTGGTGAATATATCAGCCCAAACACAGGGTTGTTGTCCTCGTAATATGCCAGCGATATACAGTATAAAGGCAACCTGTGGGCAAAATTCGCCGTGCCATCTATGGGATCTAATATCCATGTTGCTCCAGAGGGTTTTACAGTGGAAAGCCCTTTTTCTTCTGCCAGGATAACATCTGTGCTAAAATTCTTATTGATCGCTTTTACAAATTTCTCCTGAATATAGATGTCAAATTGTGTAACCAAATCGAGGTCACTACTTTTATAATTAATAATCCTTTCTGTATTTTCCTCGTGGTTCAGTTCCTCTCCAATATCTCTGATTAATTGTGCGGCAAAATCGAATTTTCGCTTTGACATATATCCACCTCCTTTGACGATGATACCACCTTTCACAAAACTGTTCCAGATTTTGTATGAAAGCTGAACTGTGATAAAATTTTTAAGAAAGCAGTTGCGCAACATAGGGGGGGGAAAGAAATGAAGCGAAGGCTTCTTATTATTTTTTTCGTAATTTCATTTCTAAGCCTGGGTTTTGCCTGGGAATTAGTTTCAAACGCTCCAATGTTATTGCGGTTTGAGGATGAAAACTGGAACGCAAGCCAGGACAATCTCAATGAAATCCTGCAAACATCACCGTTTTCGAGCCTTATAGATTATGCAGTCAGTTTGAACCGAGAAGAGGCCAATTCTCTTCCTGGTGGCTCTGAGTTGTACAGACTCCACATACTGAATTATGGTAATGACTATTACCCCTTGGTTGTGGATAGTGGTGGAAATATCATCAAGAATCACGAAATACTCTCAATTATCTATGCAGCCCTTACAAATACCGCTTTTTCTGAAGAAGAAGTAATTGACTACTACAAAAACGTCAATGCCACAGCAGATTTACTGACCAGAAAACTTCAAAGCTTCACTTTAAAAGATAGAGAAAGGCTTGCCTCAGAAGCGCTTGATTTCCTGAATCAGCAGAAGGAGCAAGAGCTTGGGTTTGATAGATTTTTGGAAAAGGCTTTAGAGGAAAATACGCCTTATTATGAACTCGCTCTCTATGACACAGCTAATGTGCTGAAAAATGAGCTTTCCAGAATTAAAGCTCTTTCCATTGAACACTATAACAGATATAGCAAATACCCCTCCGATAGCATTCTCTCTTTTAACAGCGCTGAATGGCTATATAGCGCAAATAACGAAGTTAACAATATCTACAATTATTTTCACTCTCTATCTTATAAAGATCTGGAAAGATCGCTAATTAGGCTTTATATGAATTTCATCGTAGAAAAGAAAATCCAGGCCATCGATAAACTCATTGAAGAACCCACTGAAATCCCGGACAAATTCAAAACATCGAGAGAGGAAGTAAAAGCAACTCTTGCCAGGCTGAATCAGCTTCTCGAAAAAACGCTCCCGGCGGGTATTCCAGATAAACTCCCATCTTTCATAACAGTT
>NZ_CEYIHJ010000022.1:4925-17463 GCF_982836095.1 Kosmotoga sp. | reverse complement strand
GTTTTTCACATATCCTTGTGTGTTCTGTTCACTGGACAACGTTTTTACCGACCCGAGCTACAAATGCGAAGGGTTTCACAGCATTTACTCAAATCTTCCGGCTGAATTTCCAGAAGCCATTATCAACAGCAAAGTTGCAGGCGGAAGAATAACAAAGGAACATCTCAAAATGAGCCCTGAAAAACGCAGGGAATTTATAGAGAGCCTTGAAGATTGGGTCTCGGATATAGAATTCAAGTCTTCCAATATTGATCCAGAAGATTTTGATATGGATCTTTTGGATTTAGAAGAGTTTGAAGAAGAGGGCATTTTCGAACGCTTGAGAAGCCACGATTATTGGCGGATTTACCGTCCAAGGTTCAGGAAGAAGCGCGATGAAATGAATTGAATTGTCTTCGTCAAAAATCCGAAAGTGCTGACCAGTAAAGTCTTTTCTTATTAACGGTCTTTCAACCGCCTAGGTTTGAGAGGTTCTTTTATCACGAGTACGTATGAATGCCTTATTTACTTTCCTTTGTTCTCGCTCTACGTTCCCAGACGAAAAACAACCAGGAAAAAAGCAACATTTGAAAGGTAACCTCGGGAAGTCCCAGCAAATGGTCTATTATCGCAGTTTTGGTATATATCAATCCTTCAATTGAGCCAGGTGTTGCCGCTACTGCTCCGATTAGTGTCAACCCCCATAGCACTCCAAAAAGCTTTAGCCATCCTCTTTTACTGTTAATTATGACATTGGAGAAAGGAAAAAGAACCAGAGCTAAAAACGCTCCACGCAGAATTTGTATCAAAGGGGCTGCACGAACGATGGCTGAATCTAAGGAACGAAAATTAGAATATGCTTCAGAAGAACTAAATTGCTCTCTATAACCCATTAAATTCATGAATATCAAGCCAGCAACTAAATAGGTAACAACATGAACGAGGGAAAAACGACCAAGATAACCCCAAAAATCCCTTTTTATTTCGTTTGACATACAAAAACCATCCTTTCTTTCGTGATAAAAATTCAATAAAGACAAACTATAAAGCTAGTATATCAAATAAGATTTTATGAATACAAACGCTGAGTAAAACCAAACATTTTTCTAAAGCGGCAAGTTTGGCAAATGTTATAATTTTTTAGAGGTGATATTTATGGCCGATAGATCGCTGGATTGGTTTAAGCAAGCTAACAGAGACCTTGAACATGCAACTGAAGCAGCACAAAACAGAAAGTACGAGTGGGCTTGTTTTGCAGCCCAGCAGGCCGCTGAAAAAGCCGTCAAGGCATTGCACCTATCTCTAGGCCAGGAAGCCTGGGGACATATGGTTAGCAGGCTGCTTCGTGAGCTTCCTGAAAATGTTGAGGTCACTGAGGAACTTATAGATAAAGGAAGGGCACTTGATAACTTCTACATTCCCGCAAGATATCCTAATGGGCACCCTGAAGGAGCACCATTTGAGTTTTTCGGAAAGAAGCAAAGCGAGGAGGCTATTCTCTATGCCAGTGAGATCATTGGATTCGTCCGTAATGAAATGGCCAAGCAAAAAAGAGATCATTGAAGCATTGAAAAACTGGAGTGATGAATTATTCAATGACAGAAATACCCTTGCAGTTGGTTATTTTGGTTCATACGCTCGCGGAAACTATGGTGTTGGCAGTGATCTTGATGTTATTACAATAATAAAAGAAACAAATACGCCCTTTGAAAAAAGAGGGATCAACCGGGGACTTTTCGCGATTCCCGTTCCGGTTGATTTATTAATTTACACCATCGATGAATGGAGAAAAATGAAAAAAGAAAAATCCCACTTTGCTCTTAAAGTCGAGGATGAAGTTGTCTGGCTTTTCAAGAAAGCTGATTTTTAGTCTATTTCTTTTTATTGAACAGGTTATCAAAGAAAAAGAGTTTTCTAAAGAGCGTTTTTTCTTTATCTTCTTTTTTGGGATTCCAGCTTAGCCAGGAATCTTTCCTTACCCTTATCTTCCTTTTCTGGCTTTCTATCGAACCACATAAAATCATCTCCAACGGTTCTTTTTAAACCATTAGAATGCTAGCATGAATGCACAGAAAAGAGAAATAATTTTAGGGAGTGATAACTGCTGGCTGTCCCAAAATTCAGTAACAGCCAACAATATCTGCCAGCTTTTTATGCTGATTCGCGTCAACAATACCACCAAGGGATATAATAAATATAAGCCTTTGATAGGGAGAGTCAATATGATGAATACTGTGGTATGCCTTGGTGATAGTATTACCTATGGCAATGTGGGTGTTAGTTACTTCAAAATGTTGAAAAATGAATTCATGGGAAAAGCAAACTTCATTAACAGCGGGATTAATGGAAATCTTTCCTATGATATTCTCAGAAGGCTTGATTCTATAATCGTTATGAACCCGGATTTCATAATTCTTCTCATAGGAACAAATGATGTTTGGGCTACCTATTCGGAAAAGGTCATGAAAGCTTATATGAGAAAAAACAAACTTCCTGAAAAACCTTCAAAAGAGAGTTATGCAAGAAACCTTACTCAGATTCTCAAAAGATTGAAAGTCGAAACCGGAGCACATATAGGTGTTATGTCGTTGCCTTTGATCACTGAAGATCCTGAGCATATCCTTTTTAAAAGAAGCATAGAATATTCCGAATTAATAAAGAAGATAACCCATGAAATGAAATTGCACTATGTTGGACTCAATGAGTGTCAACGTGACTATCTTTCAAAAAGGAAATCCAATCCATTGACTGAGCGGGAAATTTCCTGGCGCTTTACGGCTATGATGATGTTCAAGCATTTCTTTTTAAGAAAAAGCTGGGACATGCTTTCGCAAGAAAACGGATTCTTGCTAACAGTAGATCATGTTCACCAAAACAGTACCGGAGCTACTTTGATCAAAAACTGCGCTTCAGAGTTTTTAAAGAATTATCTTTAGCATTTTTAAGCACAAGATTTGAATTTTATCCAGCAAAACTTTAGTTAGATAAGTGCTTCGGTTACCGGGACGACCACTCCGCCCTTTACTCTGGATTTTTCAGCTGCAAAAGCCATCATGTGGCTGTGAACCGAATCTTCAAAGGCCGTGGTGAGCCTTTCTTTTTCGCCCTTCAACAGGGCTACGAATTCTTCTATAAGCCCTTCGTCCCCGCCACTATGGCCGCCTTTCACTTCCACAGGAATCACTTTTTTTGTATTCCCAAATATACTCAACTCAATGTAGCCCTTGTCAAGATCTCCGAATATTTCACCGTGCGAGCCACGTATTCTGATATGCCTGGTGATATCATCACTGAAGGCTGTCATGGTGAAGTTGGCAATCACGCCATTTTTGAAATGGAACATGGTTACCTGGTGGTCAACCACGTCGTTATCGGACGCATACACACACCTGCCATAGGGCCCTTCTCTCAATGCTTTAAGCCTTCCTTCTGTGGAAAGGTCAGTGGTAATAACTGAAACGGGCCAGCCGGTGTTTTCCGTTAGGTATATGCGGGTTGCCGAATATGGGCAGGAGTCTTTTAAAGAACAATCAAGGCATCTATCGGCTGCTTCTTTGGGCTTGTTTTTGGATTTGAAATGATAGAGCTTTCCAAGGGATATGACTTTTTCGCATTTCTCACCGATAAGCCAGTGCAATATGTCTGCATCATGACAGCTTTTCGTGAGTATGGTTGGGCCAGAGTCGTTCTTTTTTCTCCAGTTGCCCCGGACGTAACTGTGGGCAAAATGATAAAAGCCTATTCTTTCAACATGTTCAATCCCGATGAGGTTTCCTATTGCTCCCTCCTCTAACAGGGATTTCACCCTGGTGAAGAAAGGAGTGTACCTCAAAACATGGGCTATAGTAACACGTTCCCTGACCTGTGGAATTTGAAGCATTTTGAGAATCGCCTCGGGTTCCTGAGCAATTGGTTTTTCCAGAAGAACCGTATATCCTTTCCTGGCGGCCACAATCGCAGGCTCAACATGAATTTTATCTGGCGTCGCGATTATGAGCCCATCGCTTAACCTGTCTTTTGAAAGAAGTTCCCACCAGGTTGAGAATTGGTTCTCTTTTGCCACTCCATGTTCAACGGAAAACCTTTCCCTTTTTACTGCATCAGGTTCTGCAACGGCAACGACTTTCACATCTTTTCTTCCATGCAATAGTTTCCCATAAGCTTCATAGCCCCTATTGCCAGCACCTATAACACTTATGCTTACCTGCTTCATTTATTTCACTCCTTCACTCTTCAGTTGTAGATATCAACAATTTATCACCGAAAAGCTCAAAAGGAACTGAGAATTCAACGATACCTTCCACATATGGCGCAATTTCATATAGGCCATAATAAATCGCAAGATTGTCATTTTCAAGGTAAAATCCCGTTCCGGAAAGATCTTTTATCTCACTTATGAAGAATTTTTGCGGCTCGGTTTTTAGGATTTCCTTTAATTGTCTATTGATTTCTTTGACTATTGCTTCTTTAAAATCGTAGCGGCACGCAAAGAGCTCCGAGAGGTTAGTAATTCTGCCCCGTGACAGATCGAAGGTATAAGCAGTCCTGAAGGTCATTCCATGAGCCCCACCAGTATATTGGTAAAAATCCACATAAAAACTGAGATACTTGCCTTTGTTGTAAGTTACCTTATGACTCACATTTATTTTATAAGGTCTGAACCCCCAGCCCATCTTCTCGAATTCAGCCGCTTCAATTTCGGCATATTTGTAAAGCTGGGAAAGGGCAAGGGAAAAATCGTCTTGAACTATATGGTTTATATACAATTGCATCGGAATATTGTTTAAGCCATACACATAAGGCAGGTTGACATCTCCCTGAACCTTTTCCATAAGAGAAATAGTTGTTTCCGAAAGTTCCACACCTGCAAAGATTACAAAAGGAAACAACAGAAGCATCAAAATTGCGAGTTTCTTCATGAGTAACCCTCCTGCCATTTATTCGCTCTTATTAGCTTAACACGAAAAGATTAACAGGGGTTGAGTGTTTTCAGCACATTATCCAAATCGGCGATAAATACACCAATACAATAATCGCTCACTCCGCCTATCCACAGGAGTTTGTCCTGATATATTATCAAACCGTCACCAAAGATAACCATGGCCCTGTCTCCATATTCCTCATTCAATCCTATGGGAGTGAGCAGGTAATCACTTACCGCCTTGAGCTTGCCATTACCATCCACAAGCGCAAGTCCATTTCTATATGATAAATCCTCTTTCAATACCGCATGCCAGCCGACCAGATATTCGTCATCTGACAGTTTTACAGTGTTGGTTGACCAGCCAACTTTGTGTTCCCAGCTTTCTGGTAGCAGAACCGGTTCAATATCTTCGATATTAAAAGCAAGGCTCTCTAAATTGCCACTGGCGTGCCAACAGGCTAATGTTTTTCCAACTTCAAATCTGGTGAGCATTGAAGCGTTATTTCCCGTTATTTTTATAAAGGCACTGTCTTTCGTTGTTTTTGGAAGAAAGGATTCTCCTTCATCTTCGATACTAAAATAGCCTTTTCTTTTAGGTGTGTAATTCTGATCAAGCTCAGCGAATCCAAGTACATCACGCCTTAAAAGCTCGTTTTTCTCACCATAATAATAGCCTTTGCCCGTGTAAAGCAAATAATAGCTATCTTTGTGTATCGTTACCCGGGCATCTTCACAGCCAAGGAATTCCCATAGCTGTTGTGGCCAAAGGATTATCTCGGTTTCAATGTTTTTGCTTGTTTCCCCTCGCAAAAGCTTTTCAACATCAAGAGAGAACACGCCTATGCTTGAAGTGTATTTGTAATAGTCAAAGATAAGCCTTGGAAAGATGTGAAGCTTTTTACCGTTCAAGACTGCTCCCGGGTTGAAAATAGCGATTGGCCTGGTTCGCAAATAATTTGTTATTTTTATGTTTTCAGGACCTATGTAATATCTTTTCTTGAACACGTTGATCTGGCAGTTTTTTCTTGAGCAGTTTTTGTGCTCCTTCAATTTGTCCAGCAGTGCCTTCTCGATTTTGTTCATAGCCAGACCTCTTTTCATAGAGAGTTTTAAGGTAGATATGGCTTGGTGGAAGGTATCAACTTGAACATATAAATGGTGGTGACGTTATCTTCAGGGCTGAAATAAAATGTGCCTTTATGAACTGAAAAGCCTTCGTGTGATAGTGGAATCCTTCCAGTTTTACAACTTGTAAACCCTGTCTCCACACGTTTAACGACTTTTCCTGTGTCCAGGTCAAGCCAGTCTACCATGCCAAAAATATCTTCGTATCCATGAAAATAAGGATAACCAAATATATATCCTTCGGGGAGTTCTCTGGGTTTTCTAGTGTCGCCATTGCATAAGAGCAAGCCGCTTTCAAAATCATAGTGAATATCCTGATAAGCGCATACATAACCCATTCTCTGGCTTATACCCGGATTTAAAATTTTCTTCAATATGTTGCCTTCAAAATCCGTTATGTAAATGTACACAGAATCCCAGTTTGCAAGATATAATCTGTCTTTGCCATTTGAGGCTACGGCCCCTATGTGATCATCGAATTTCAGCACTTTCACAATTTCCATATCTGAGGGCTCAATTGCAAAGATGAAAGATCCGGATTCACGTTTGTACCCCGCGGCAGGAGCCCAGAGATATTTGCCATCATAAAATATACCGCCCACGTGAATCGTTAACTCACCCGGAGTTATTTCTCTGGCAAGGTCCTGTTCTTTTTCCGTTTCAAGTGTTGAACGATCTACTTTCCAGAGAAGCCCTCTGTTATTTATTTCATCCACCGAACTAAGAAAAAAGGCTCTGTCTGTTACAGCAAGTCCTTGTACATGATATGTCTTAAAGGGAAGTTCGACAGAGCCAATGGGCTTCAGGTTTGAAGGCCCTAAAACGGGGAATGTTGTTGAATCCATCTTCATATCATAGATATCTCCTTTCGAAAAGCAGTTCGTTAAGCCTTTCGAGCACGTTTTCGGGATTTTCCTTTATAATGATGTCAGCTACTTCACTTAACACTGAATGGCTTTCGCCAGCTGCTACTCCAATCCCTGCGCGCCTTAGCATTTCAAAATCATTGGGGTTATCCCCAAGAGCAATTGTATTCTCAGGAGAAATTCCAAGCAACTCACATAGGCGGACCAGTGCTGTGCCTTTGTTGACTCCTCCAGGCAATAACTCGAGGAAAACTTTTTCGGATCTTAAAACGGAGCAAAATTTCTCAAATTCCGGTCCTATATTTTCCTGTATTTCATCTACGGTTGATGGCTCGTCAATTATCATAACTTTGGCGAGATCGGTATGCAATAGTTCTGAAAGAGGTGAAGATTTCAGCTCTATTCCATCATGAATACGAAAATCCTCGATCAACGGCGAAGAGTTGAAAACGTATGAGCCCTCTTCGGTGAAAAACACGGCATGAAGCTTTTCAGCTTGAAGGATTTCAAAAAGCAGGCGCTTTTCGCTCTCTTTGAAAAACGCCTGGTATATATATTCCCTCTTTAGAGGGTCAAATATCTTCGCACCGTTGTACAGGATCACAGGTTTCGTGATTTTCAGCTTCGCAATGTAAGGCAATGCGGATTCCAGGATTCTGCCGGTGGCAATTGTGAGGTCTATACCTGAGTTTCTAAATTTTTCGGCACTTTCTATAACTTTCTCAGATAGCGTAGAATCTTTCTTCAATATGGTGCCATCGAGGTCGCTAATTATCAGCTTCAGGTTATTCTTCACTTCGTGTATCCTCAACCCTGACCACCGTGGTTGAATTTCGGTCGAATTTCAACCCTACTTTCTCTCCTGTTGAAGGTAAGGCACTTGAATAGGGATTAATCATATCCACTTCAAAGGTGGTTCCCTCGCTTGAAATTTCAAAAGTCACCATGTTTCCGGTGTATATACTGTTTTCAATTGTTCCGGTAAGATCACCCTTGTCCGCAGATGTAATGGCAATGCTCTCGGGTCTGACAACCACTTGCACCTTTTCACCTATTTTCCATCCATTGCGTGCTATTATTGCCTCTACTTCTTTGCCATTAACCAACTTCACTTTTACAAATTGCGGTTTGACATCCGTGATAGTAGCTTCCACAAAATTCGCCCTGCCAATAAAAGAAGCCACGAATTTGTTTGCAGGGAAACGATAAATATTTGCGGGCGTGTCTTCTTGCACTATTTTCCCGGATTTCATAATTACAACTTTATCCGAAAGCGTCATGGCTTCCAACTGGTCATGTGTTACATAGACACTGGTGATTCCCACTCGTTTTTGGATTTTTTTCAATTCGATTCTCATCTGTTCTCTCAATTTTGCATCAAGATTGGACAACGGTTCATCAAGCAACAGCAATTTCGGCTCAAGCACGATCGCTCTGGCAAGGGCAACCCTTTGTTGCTGCCCGCCGGACAATTTCCCCGGGTAGCGGTTCTCAAGCCCTGAGAGACCTACTATTTCGAGAATGTCGTGCACTTTTTTCTTTATCTCGCTTTTGGTGAGATTTTTTATTTTCAGCCCATAGGACACGTTTTCAAAGACATTCATATGTGGGAATAGCGCATAGCTTTGAAAAACCATGGCTGTGGGGCGTCGATTTGGGGGAAGGTTGTTTACCACAGTATCATCTATGAGAACATCTCCTCCATTTTGAATCTCAAAGCCTCCAATTATCCTCAGGGTAGTTGTTTTTCCACATCCCGATGGTCCCAAAAGAGTCACAAGCTCACCCTGTTTTACCTGAAAAGATATACCATCCACTGCCTTCACTATTCCCTGACCATGAGGGTCTTTGAAATGCTTTGAAATATTTTTCAACTCGACAAATGCCTTCATCTATTTCACCTCGCTATCTTTCGCTCATAGGAAAATCTGTAAGTCAACATTCTCAATAAGAACATCATAATTATCACGATGAATATCAAAACGTAGCTATACGCCGCCGCTTGTGCCAGATCACTGTTCTCGACCGAGCCCAATATTGCCACAGTAACGAGATTCCAGCTGCCTGAAACCACAAAAATCACAG
Source organism: Kosmotoga sp. (assembly GCF_982836095.1). Lineage (NCBI taxonomy): Bacteria > Thermotogati > Thermotogota > Thermotogae > Kosmotogales > Kosmotogaceae > Kosmotoga > Kosmotoga sp. Next base: position 8,484 of record NZ_CEYIHJ010000022.1, on the reverse strand, counting down.
CGCTTATGGCGGTCATGCTTTTAACAAAGGTGAAGAATAGCCCGGAAAAAAAGGCTGGGGTTATAAGGGGTAATGTCACTTTCCAGAATGTTGTGGCACTGCTGGCCCCCATATCCAGCGAAGCTTCTTCAATGGATTTATCGATCTGCTCCAGCGCTGCTACGCCATTCTGTACCCCCACAGGAAGGTTTCTGAATATGAAAATCAATATGATTATCGCCGCTGTTCCCGTTAATACGAAGGGTTTGTTGTTAAAGGAAAGCAAGTACCCTATACCAACCACAGTACCAGGAATGGCAAAGGTTAAAAGTGAAGTGGCTTCTGTGAACCTCCTTCCAGGGAATTCCTTTCGCGCGACAAGATAAGCGATCAACATGCCAAGGATTCCGGAAATTGGAGTGGCAATAGCTGCCAAAATAATGGTGTCTTTTATGTATTCAAGTCCGACATCAAAAACGAACTTGTAATTTTCCAGTGAAAGCGTGTGGTTAACTCCCCACAGTTTTGTGAAGGAGCCATAGAACACCGTCCCATAGAACATGAGTATTGTTGCTGTAAAGATGAGCAGTATGACAGTAAAGAGTGCTTTAACAGACTTTTTGGGTTCTAAAATGCCCATCGAAGATGGTTTCCCGGTTACGGTAACGTATGACTTCTTTGAAAGCCAGTATTTTTGCAGCGTGAATGCAACGATAGTTGGGACGAGAAGCAATATGGCCAGCCCTGAACCGGTGGAAAGGTTAAAAGATCCCGTGATTTCAAGGTACGCTGCAACGGAAAGCACCTGGTAATTACCCGAAATGATCATTGGGTTACCAAAATCGGCCATGGATTGTGCAAACACAAGTAGCCATGCTGAAAAAATCCCGGGCATGGAGAGAGGAAATGTCACTTTCCAAAAAGTTCTCCATTTGCTATATCCCATACTCAAAGACGCTTCTTCGAGAGCAGGATTAATGGACCTCAATATTCCTTCAAGGCTTAAAAAAGCCGTGGGAAAATACGCAAGTGTCTCGACAAGGCTCAATCCGCCAAAGCCATAAATATCTATCTTGAGGCTGTCCTTCAGAATATCGTGCGTTATTACACCGTTTCTACCGAAGAGAAGAATTGCTGCCAGCGCTATTACAAAGGGGGGAGAAACAATCGGAAAAGTTGCAACGGTGGTAAATATCTTTTTTCCGGGAATGTTTACCCGTGTTATCGCAAAGGCGAAGATAAATCCCACAACAGTACCAATGCTCGCTACTGTTGCACCGAGTTTCAAACTGTTAATCAGAGGTCTCCTGAAATATACCTTTGTGAAAAGCATTTTATAGGTATTCCAGGAAAAATGCCCGCTATAGTCTTTCAAGCTGGTTATCGCGACCATCACAATGGGATATATGACAAACACACCGAGTAAAAGCCAAACTGCGAGCAGGGTTATAAACAATGTAGGTTCGTTAAAAATTCTTTTCAACTGCTTCGTAAAGTACATCCAATCCCTCCATAAAACAAGAGGGGAGGAGCACCTCCCCGCCTGTTCAAGTATGATCAGTCTCCATACTGAATTTCAGTCTTCCATCTTTCTATAAGCCTGTCTTTCTGCTGTCCAAAGTAAACAAAGTCCAGAGGAATTACGTTGACATCTGTGATTTTTACTGCACCCTCAACGACTTCTGCATCCGGGTTCAGAGGAACCCTGTACCAATTTTTCATGAGACTTTGTGCTTCTGCTGTTAGCATCCAATCAATAAACTTATGTGCCAGCTCAGGCTCTGGCCCACCCTTAATAACCGACATAGCTCCTATTTCGTAAGAAGTTCCATCTTCGGGAACAGTCAGTTTAACGGGATATCCCTTTGAAACACCCTTCTTTATTACGTCATGAGCAAAGGCAATACCAACGGTAACTTCCCCAAGGCCTACCTGCGTAACACAGGCTGAACCGGATTTGTTGTAATGATGAATCTGCTTATTGAGCTTTTTGTAGTAATCAAAGGCTTCATCTTCGCCCATGAGAGCAATAAGGCCAGCCAGAATTGTATATGAAGTACCTGACGTGTAAGGATATGCTACGGAAATTCTTCCTTTAAACTCTGGCTTAAGAAGATCCTGCCATGAAGTTGGCGCTTCTACGCCGAGTTCTTCTAATTGCTTTGTGTTACTCGCAAAGCCAATAACGCCCAGGTAGAAACCTGTCCAATATCCATCGTAATCTTTGAAAGCCAGGTCAAGGCTCCACGCATTCGGTGATTTATAAGGCTCGAGCAATCCTTTGTTCTTTGCCGCAATCTGGTCAACAGCCGGACCACCAAACCAGATACTGGCTCTTGGGTTGTTTCTTTCTGCTTCAAGTCGTGCTAAAACTTCACCTGAAGACATTCTTACCCAGTCAACCTTAATTCCGGTTGCCTTTTCAAAGGCTTCAATATAGATCTTCGCTTCGTTGACGTCCAACGCTGTATACATGTGAAGCACAGGAGCAGAAATGACTAGGGTTGCAAGAATCAGGACGCCAAGCAGTAGCAATGTTGCTTTTTTCACACCCAACACCTCCTTGAATTTCCCCATTTGTAGGGAGAAATAAAAATAATAATCAATGTTCCTTCTTTTTAAATGGACCTGGGTACTGCATTTTTTCGGTAGTTACTTCCGCTGCATATTTCAATGCCCCGGGCAATTCAAATTTTCCATAACCAACAACAAAAGCCGCTGTACAGGTATCGCCCCTGCCCGTTCGACCTTCGAGCTTCCAGCTGCCAAATGGCGCTTCATACATTTCTTTCCCGTTGAAAAGAACCACGCTTTCAGACTGTGTTCCTATTACCATTTCAGGTCCCATTTGCTGAATCTTTTGAACAGCTTTTTTAAGATCATCAATACCCGTTAGAATTCTGGCTTCTTTGATATCTACTTTGAAAAGGTTGAAAAGTTCAAGGTATTTTTCTTTCTTATCCCAATCTCTGTAAACCATCTTCCCACTTTCAACATTTCTGAGAAATCCCTGAGCGTCTCCGATCAAAAAACCAGCGTTTTGGCGCACCAAATGCAACAACTCTTCGGGGAATTCTCCATGCCATAGTGGGTTAACATGAATGATTTCCCTGTTTTCAGCGGGTAAATCCCCTTTGCTGAAAGGTTCTGCAAGTGATAGGATTCTGCTTCTTCTGTCATCGGGGTTTGGAGTTGGATAGTAGTTTTCTATACTCGTTGTGGTAGAGCTAAGAAGGTAATGGGTTTCTACGCCTTCTTTTTCCATTGAAGCGAATACTTCTAAATCCTTTTTAGCACATTTTGTAAAAACCTCTGCTTTCTCTCCCAACTGAACAACAGCTACACTCCCGAAATAAACTCCTCCACCGGGGATGATTTTCTTATCTTTTATCACGATATTGACGTCTTTTGAAACATGTCCAATAAAGGTTATTTTCACTAAACATTCTCCTCCCGATAAATGCCACGCAAGATTTTAAGAGATTCAATGTAGTCTTCTTCAAAACGGTCTTTGCTGTTGATCTCCAACGTTATTATGCCAGTAAAATCCTTTTCTTTGACCAGCTTGTCAAGCTGGTCA
>NZ_CEYIHJ010000022.1:0-4915 GCF_982836095.1 Kosmotoga sp. | reverse complement strand
CCTTTTCTTTGATTAGCTTGAATATTTCTGGATATGGAATACTTCCCTGACCAAGAGGAAGATGCAAGTCTCCAACGCCATAAGTGAAGCGAAAGGGTTCATGTGTAATGATTTCCTTTGAATAATTGAACTCGCCTTCGCCAAAATTATCGTGGACATGCAATTCCACGGCATGTTCAAGTCCTGCCTCTATTTCTTCCAGGAAGTCTTTCCCGGTCTGTTTGCAATAGAGATAAAGATGTCCGATGTCCATCAAAAGGGAAACGGAATCGTGCTTTGCTTCATTCAAAGCCCCTATAACGTCTGATACTGCCTGTGAGGTGTTTTCAACAGCGATTTTTATCCCGTTTTTTTCCGCCAGGTCCCCAAGCTTTCTCAAAGCTCCTATTTCTTTCAGATATTGCTCATGAAGGTTTGTTGACTGGCCGTATCCAAAACTTCCAAGATGGTATACAACGATTTCTGCACCGGTGTACGCGGCAAATTCAATTGTAGTTTTTAGAACCTGAAATCCCCTCTCATAATCAATACCTTCATTTTTTAAGTTAATGGGATCAGGGCAATGCACGGTGAGACCAAACGAAAATTCAGACAGAATGTTTCTTATGCGCTCTGCTTGCTTTGCTCTGAACTCCCTGTGGTATATGACATCGAGTCCGGCAGGGGGGAGTTCAACATAATCAAAGCCTATATTTTCGAAGAACTCCAGTTCTTCGCGAAAACGCTTCAAAGACCCGTTAACTCTTGTTGTGTCAATGTTGACTCCAATCCTCTTTATCATGCGATCACCTTATCGAAATATCGATGGCTTTTCCGGTTTCTGCATCAAATAGATGATATCTGTTCCTGTCAAAATCCATGAAAATACGATCTCCGGGTTTGAGATCCATGCGTTCCTCTGTGAGGACCTTCAAAATGTTGTTTCCGATTTTTATGTTATAGATCACTTCCCTGCCAAGAGGCTCGAGAACGTAAACTTCAGCAGGAATTGAATTCTCTGTTTCTTTCAAGCTGAGTCTTATATGCTCTGGCCTTATGCCAAGCTTTAGCTTTTTTTCAACGAGGTTTGCCAAAATTTCTTTTCTCTGAGGTAAGGTTTTGAATTTGAACCCCTCGTCCTGGAGATAGAAATCGCCATTGTAGTTCTTGACTTCTACATTCAGAATATTCATGGCAGGAGTACCAACAAAGGTCGCCACGAATACGTTAGCAGGGTAATTGTAAATATTATCAGCGGTATCGTACTGCTGTATCTTACCCATCGAAAATACCGCGATACGATCGGCCATAGTCATCGCTTCCAGCTGGTCGTGGGTTACGTAAACAGTTGTAATGCCGAGGTCGTTCTGAAGCTGTTTTATTTCGGCTCTCATATACGACCTGAGAGCAGCATCAAGATTGGAAAGCGGCTCGTCGAAGAGCAGTATCTTAGGTTTTTTCACCAGAGCACGGGCAATTGCAACTCGTTGCTGCTGTCCGCCAGATATCTGGAAAGGTTTCCTGTCCAGCAGTTTTCCAATATCGAGATTTTTTGTGACTTCCCGGACAAGCCTGTCTATTTCATCTTTTTTCATTTTCTGTGCCCTAAGGGGGAACGCAATATTGTCATATAGGGTCATGTGCGGGTATAAAGCGTAGCTCTGGAACACCATCCCTATTCCCCTATCTTTTGGCGGAACGTTGTTCATGATCTGGTCGTCAAAATATATCCCACCTGTTGTGGGCTTGTAGATCCCGGCAATCATGAGCAGTGTTGTGGTTTTCCCACAACCAGATGGGCCAAGAAGAACCGTGAATTCCCCATCCTTTATTTCAAGATTTATATTATCTACTGCTTTGACGTTCTTAAAGTGTTTACTGAGATTTTTCAAGAGTATTCTCGCCATTGTCTCACTCCTTATCCTTTAGTACCGGTTATATTAACCTGCAACAAATATTTGTTAGCGAAGAAATAAAACACGAGAGTGGGAATCATGTAAAAGAGGCTGATGGAGGTCAGCAACCCGTAATCGACAAACCTGAAATCGCCTATAACTCCCTTGATGTATCTTGAGAGTGTCCATGTTTGCTGATTGAGAATAAAGGTGTTGATGAATATGAATTCGCTCCAGCCTGAAAGGAACCCAAAAATGGCTGTAACGGCCATTCCCGGCCTAACCAGCGGCAACATCACCTTGAAAAACACCTGTATTCTGGAATAGCCGTCCACAGTTCCTGCCCATTCGATTTCCCAGGGAAGCTGGTCGTAAAAGCCTTTCATAATCCAGGCTCCCCACGGAATTTCAAGAGCTACCTTTAGAAGAATGATTCCCCACAAACTGTTTATAAGGTTCAGCGTTCTCAATACGTAATAAACGGCCACCAAAAGCGAGACAGAGGGAAAAGAATGAAGCACCAGGATTGTGAGCAACATCGTCTTTCTGCCGCGAAATTTGTATCTCGAAAGAGCATAACCGGCAAAACTCGTGATGAACAACTCTAAAAGCATCACCATAATGGCGACTATAAAGGTATTGAGGGTTACCTGCCATATATTTGGATATCCTTTTACCGATTCGATCAGAAATCTCCAGTGTTCCAGCGTGAATTTTGTCGGAATTATTCCATATTTCATCTCAGACGCGAAGGAATTGAGCACGAGCCAGAGATAGCTCAAAATTATCGGAAGGCTTATAACGAGCAATATGATAATTACAATCGTATTCTTAATTTTTTCACCATGTTTTTGAAAGAAGCTGAGTTTGAATTCTCTACTTTCCATCATGCATCAACCTCTATTCTTGGCTCCTGAATCATTTCTTTAAATTTGAAGATTCTCAGGTATATAAGCGAAGCAACAAGTCCTATTATCACGAGAATGAGGGACAATGAAGCACCAAACCCGAACCTAAAATTCTCAAAAGCATTGTGATACGTGTACAACGCCCACACCTCCGTTGAAAATACCGGGCCACCATCTGTAATGATGAGAATATATTCAAAGGAAGTAAGTAGTGAAAGCGTTTGATAAGCCGTTGTGAAAAGAATTTGCCACTTCAAAAGCGGAAGAATTACTTTCCTAACTTTGAAGAACCATCCAGCGCCATCGACACTGGCAGCATATAGGTAATCCCGTGGTATAGATTTGATTGCTGAAGTGAACAGGATCATACCAAAAGAAGCACCGACGAAGCCGTTAGCAAGTATGATAACGACCATTGGGTGTTGGGACAGAAAATCTAAAGGCTCAACATTCCCAAAAAGCATTTCCCTAACGCTGTTGAGCAACCCAAAGCGGGTAGAGTCGAATATCCATAGCCACAATAGGCCATAAACAACGGAAGGGGTTAGCCTTGGAAGCATCCAGATAAGCCTGAAAAACGTCCCAGAACGTTCGGAAATGCTGGTAGTTAATAACGACAAGAGCAAGGCCAGGCCAATATTGAAAAAGGCGAGTGTAAATCCCACGTAAACCAACGTGTTCTTTATTACCATTCCTATGAGGAAATCATGGGCTATATCGATGAAATTTTGAAAGCCCACAAAATCCCAATTGAAGCGGTAGTCCATATCAGTTAAAGACAGAGCAATTGTTAAAATTACAGGTGCCAGGAAAAATATCAAAGCCAATATAACCCCAGGACCAAGGAACAACGAAAGAGAGATTATTGTTTTTTTACTGTGTTTAGCCTTCGTTTTATCTTTTGACTTTTTTAAACCCATTTCCAGAGGCCTCCTTCAAAAAATAAGGGCCTCCACACAACCTGTGTGGAGGCAAGAAATGTGTCATTTTATGATTACATCGTCTTTCAGCTGTTGCTTCAGCCTCTGTGCTGCGAATTTGACGGCAAAATCTGGTGTCATTTTCCCTGACTCAAGCCCGGTCATAGCATCGAAGATTATCCTATTGTATTCGTTGAATCTATCATTGTTAGGAACGAAGGACGCTTGCGGGAGCAACATTGCAGCGGCTTTCTTAGAAAAAGCATCAGCTGCATACAGAGGTACGGAAAGCTCTTCATTCCTGATGGCAAGATGTCCGCTTTCAACAGCGTGCTTGGCGTTCAAATACGGGTCAGAAGCGAAGAGCAACAACAGTGCGGCAAGTTCAGGGTATTTGGATTTGGATGTAACCATATAAACTACAGGGTGAGATAGTGTATTTCCGGGAACCCCTTTGTAAGCAGAAGGTGTCAATGTGAAGGTCAACATGTTATCAATTTCCTCATCGGAATAGCCAAACATGTTGATCCACTCAGCTCTGTTCCACGTACCGCCCATAAGAGCGAGTACTTCACCTTCAGGACCTGCAAAACTCTTATGGACATTGTTCCACTCAGTTCCTATTAAGTTCTTCGGCGTTACTTTGTAGGTATTTGTCAGGTCATAAATGAACTGGAATACCTTCTTAGCACCTTCCTGGTCAAAGACCAATTTTCCGGCTTCTGGATCATAAATAGGCACTTCAAAGGATTTGAAAAGCTGGAAATAGTCAACCCCCATTTTAGGCCTGTGCCAAAGTCCCCATTTAACCACACCGGCATTTTGTGCTTCCTGACCGAGTTTTACGAGGTCATAAAGCGTGTATTCTCCTGTGGCAAATTTGTTCATCATGTCAGCTATTTCTTCTTCGGTGTATCCCATTTCCTTGAGTTTGTCTTTTCTCACCCAAAGTGGCCTTGCTTCGGTATCTTGAGGAACGGCATAGATCTTTCCACCAAATTTCGTTGATTCCCAAAGCGCAGGGAAAATATCATTAAAACCAAGATCCCAGTACTTCTGGATATACTCATCAATTGGTCTGACATATCCTGCTTTTGCCCACATGCCAAGGTCGTCGTGTCCAGAAGTGATGATGTCAAGCTGTTGATCTTTCGTCTGGAAAGCAATAAGTGCCCTCTGCTTGTAAGAACTCCAGTCAGTGGAATCGAAATAA
>NZ_CEYIHJ010000021.1:8141-18442 GCF_982836095.1 Kosmotoga sp. | reverse complement strand
TTCAAAACTCGCTGCTTTTGCGATTCAGGTTCTGGAACACCATATCAAAAAATTAGGAGCATTGAGATATTCGACAATTCACATCGTTCAAGACCCATTCCCGGGGCTTTATGGAATCACGGCAGATGGCCTAATAGCCATTGGAGACGGCTTTTTCACGAGCGCAAACCTGTGGGTAAACGGCTTACTTGATCCTCTCACCTTTTACCTTGTAGCACATGAATTGAGTCACCTGTGGTTTGGCGTTGGAACAGGCGTTGATTTTTTGAGAAACAACTTCATGAGCGAAAGCCTTGCTGACTATGTTGCCCACAGCACAACTCTGGAGATTTATGGAAAAGATTATTATATGAACTGGAAGGCCTCAGATCTTTTTACATCTTTCATAAAAAGCTATTTTGACATACCGACGACTGTCACCCAGGCTGATCAACTCATGTTACTCTATGCAAAAATGGCAGGTGTAAAGGCGGCTGTTGCTGATCCGGTTGATGCCATTCCCCAGAATTTTTCTTCAGCGGTTTACTATCAAAAGGGAAAAAGGGCTTTCTTTTCACTTGAGGAATTGCTTGGCCGTGAAAAATTATATTCAATCCTATCAAGGTATTACCGGCTTTATGTTGGTAAAAACGTTACCACCAGGGAATTTGTTGACTTTTTGGAAGGATATATTAATCCGAAAGTTGTGAATGCACTCTTTTTTGAAAGAGATAATTATGATGCCCGAATATATTTCGAAAATGGGGTTGTGAAAATTGACAATGAAAATATGAAAGTCCCTTTGAGAGTGGTTATTGAAACCCCGGAAGGGAGTCGCAGTTTTGTTACTCTGGATTCCACTTCATTGCCTTACATCCCGGCTATGCAGGTGCATCTGGATCCAGATATGCATTCATTCGATATTGAGCGGCACAATAATCACTGGCCTCCATTGTTCAAAGGGGGATATAGCGAGGAACAAAGCCGATATGATGCTTATTTGTTGAGCACACATGGAATTGTCGGCTTTTCCGCTTCGGGGTTGGATTATACCGGGGAGATACTCTTTGAAAAATTTCCATATTACGGTATTGGGTTGCTAAACCAGAGTGGCTATTCGAGCGACGATGGAAGGGGGTACAGCTATACCGGTGCTTCCCTTTATTTGCATCCTGATCTATACAGGTCATTGGAAATGAAGTACAGCAAATTCGAAGGTATCCACCTTTCTATGAACCTTGGCATACCAGAAAAGCTCTATATAGGTGACAGTAGCCCTATCCTTATAGCAAGGCATAACTTTTCCGTAGAGGGGCGCTTCCTCGACACCGGCAATTGCTATATCCAGGGCCTCTATAGCTTTAACGATACATTAAAGCATGGGTTATACCTTGAAATAGAGGGGCTAACCGGCGAGATAAATGCCACGCCCACGTACATGGGAGGATTTTATGGCAGCTGGATTCCCAATGTGAACTCAGAGCTTATACCTTCTCTAAACCTGTTGGCTGTGGGTGAGGCATTAGGAAAGAGGTTTTTTGACCCCTTTTATGATGTGCTGAGTTTTGAAGCCACTTCGAATGCTTTAGATCCTCTGATGTCAAAATACCCTCCCACAAGTTATTTGCTGGACTTCAGAGTATCATTGCCTTATATGATAATCATGAACAGGCGTATTAGTTTTCTCAATCTCTTTAATTTGGGAGGTATAGGTATTTCCTGGGAACTCGGAAGCAGGATTTTTGACAGCGGTTATGTCTTTGACGCCTCTATGATATTATCACCTATTATCTATATTATTGGCGATACACCTCTACAAATCAATCTTGGTTTCTCTTTTCTCATGGATGCCGAAGGGACTTCAACATTGGGTATCAAGGGAGGGATCTCCTTCGGAAGCTCCATATACTTCAACGAAAAATTGGGTTTTTCAGGAATGGAGAAGGTGATAAAATGGAAAAACTCAGGCTTGCAATAATAGGATGCGGTATAGCGGCAAGGGAGTTGCATCTTCCTGCGTTGAAAAGACTAAGGGACCGTATAGAAATAGTAGCCCTTGCGAGTCGCACACGCGAAAAGGCAGAGCAGCTATCTCTAATGATAGAGCCAAAACCTCGAGTTTTTGACAACGCTGATGAACTCATGGCTTCAGGTGTTGCGGAAGCGGTTGATCTTGCTCTTCCCACGATCTTAAATCCCGATTTCATTGAAAAGGCTCTGAAATACAACCTGCATGTGATTGCCGAAAAGCCCATTGCCATTGACATGAAAAATGCCAAAAAAGTGTTAAATCTTGAAAATAACAGCGATAAAACAGTCTATATAGCTGAAAATTACAGACACATCCCGGTGTTTCAAAAAGCCGCCAGAATTATCAACGATGGTGGAATCGGCAAGCCGGCATTTCTCGTCTGGAAAAGCACAAAGTTGATGGACAAGGAAGACAAATATGTGCAAACCTCGTGGAGAAAAAAGCCGCTGCACATTGCAGGATTTATATCCGACGCAGGTGTGCACCATATCGCAGCTACCAGAACAATGCTTGGAGATATAGAGGAGGTTTCAGCTTACTTGAAAAGGGTTAGGAACTACCTCGGAGCAGAAGACACGATAACCATGAATTTACTCTTTGAAAACGGAGCAATTGGAAATTATATCGCATCTTACGGGCTGGAATTCGGAAATGAGATATCTATTATTGGGACAGAAGGGAATATGTACATTGAAGGTAATATAATCAAAATCTTTACAGCCAGAGATCAAAAAACTGTGGAAGTTCAAGATAACGATGGATTTTTAGAAGAATTTTCAGACTTTTATAATGTGGTGAAATTTGGCAAGGAAAACCTGCTTGGCTCTTCTGCGCAGGCTTTGAAAGACCTTATGGTAATAGAGGCTGCCGTTAAATCTTTTAAAGAAAGAAAACATGTAAAAATCACCAGTATACTGGAATGAAGGTGATATATATGTTAGCACTGGAAATCAAAGGACTCAAGGCCAACATAGGTGATTTCAAACTGGGCCCCATTGATTTAAAGGTGAATGAAGGAGAGATCGTAGGCCTTATAGGCCCTTCAGGCTGTGGAAAAACTTTGCTTCTTAAAGTCGCTTCAGGTTTGCATGAACCTTTAACCGGGAAAGTATTTATGGGCGGGAAAGAAGTTACCAATGAGCTTCCACATAAAAGAAACATCGCCTTTGTCTTTCAGAATGACGCCCTTTTTCCGCATTATGACACCTACAAAAACATAGCGTTTCCCTTGCAGCTAAAGAAAGAGAAAAACATCGCTGAAAGGGTGAAGAGAAAAGCAGGAGAATTGAATGGCTTATCGGAATATCTGGAAAAGCTGCCAAAAGAATTGCCAGCAGGGATAAAAAAATTGACGGCTATTGGTAGAGAAACGGTGAGGATTTTCGACATGATATTCATGGATGAACCCTTTGAAAGACTTGATAAAAAAGTCAGAACCGAGTTGAGAGCGATGATAAAAAAGCTTTTGCTTAAAATCGGGCGTTCTGTGCTGATAGTCCTTAATGATTGTGAAGACGCCATGGCAATCGCATCAAAGGTATATATAATGAGCGATGGGAAAATTGTTTCTAGTGGAAATCCCATAGATATTTACAACAATCCACCTGATTTGTTTTCGATGGAGCTCTTTTCACCCTTTGGTATAAATAAATATGAAGACATGATATTCAGGCCTGAAGATGTGGAAATAACAGAGGAAGGACTTCCGGCCGTAATCCAGCATGCAAGCCCTTACGACTCAAGAAATGCCTTATGCAACGTCAAAATCGGAGATGCCGATTGCGTAGTGTTTATTCCACTTGAAAAAGCAAGGTGCAAAGAGCTTCATATAAAGATAACAAGATCATTCAAGGTTGGCTGATAGCTCTTTGCCTGCTTATGGACGCTTCAAAAATGTTCAATATAAGATCGTCATAGCTCCATCCTATTGGTTCAAGCATTTTTGTGAGGTCTGAATATACCGGTACTAACAGTGGCAACGAATTCACTTCAATGATATGGAAACCCTTATCGTTCATTCTCACATCTATTCTCGCATAGTCGAGCATTCCCAGAGCTTTGTAGGCTTTTAGCGCATAATTCTCCAGTTCTTCCACCTGTTTGGTTTTTAATCGTGCCGGGCAGATATATCTTGTTTTTTCAGCATAATGATGCTTGACTCTATGAGAATAAAATCTTTCAAGTCCCTCCGGAAGCGCCGAAAAATCTATTTCAAGAATTGGTAATACCCTTGCCTGCTCTGCATTTCCAACGATTCCGACTGTAAATTCCCTACCTTCTATGAACTCTTCTACCAGTATCGGTTCTTTGAAAGCCTCATAAAGAGTCACCACCTGTTTTTCGAGTTCAATGGAGCTTCCAACTACGGACTTTTCAGAGACCCCCTCAGCACTGCCTTCACGTGATGGTTTGACAAAAGCGGGATAAAATCCAGGGTCTGTTATTTCCGAAGGATTGGTTATTACCGCAAAACGCGGAGTAGGTATGTTGTTTTTCTGAAGAACAAGCTTTGTTAACCCTTTATCCATGCAAAGAGCATGAACTCCTGCTGGCGATCCGGTGAAAGAGATGCCCAATACATCCAAAAGGGCAGGAACATGCACTTGCTTGTTGTATTTGCCGCCTCCCGTGGAAAGATTGAAAACGAAGTCATATTTCTTTACGTTGCTCATGAAATTTCTATTAAAAGGAAGAGGTTCGGCTTCATATCGGCTATTTAAAGCTTTACATACCGCGGAAACCATATCTTTTCCTTCAGCTGTAAGAGGTTCGTCATATACAACAGCCACTCTCATAAAACCACCTCCTATAACGCGAAGCCAAGCACTTTAAGTCTCTTTCTTTCAGAAACGGGACGACCTTTATCATCAACTACCTGATTAGTGCCATCGATAATTGCCGTCTTAACAGTACCACGAGCCACTGACATCTTCATCAATCCCGGGGCATCGAGGATTCCCATCTTAACCGAAGCCCATATCACATCGGGATCCGTTAAAGGGTCTTTTGAACCCTTTCCCAATTCTTTGATCGCTTCAATTATCAACTGTGCTTCTTCTATCAACGTTTTCTTTCTCGCCCTGATCTTCGGATCGGCTTCGAAATTTGGTAGCCCTTTCATTGCTTCGGAATAAGCCCTTTTCACCATTTTTACGCTCTCTATTATTTCCTTTGCTTTTGCTCGTTTTCTTGCTTCACAGAAGGCAACAACGTGGATAATATGCGGCTGGAGATAAGATGCAGTGAGCATGGAAGAGACGAGTTGTCCTTTAGCCCGGGCTTCGTCAGAGGGAAAAGATAAAAGCCCTGCTCTGACCATGCGGTAAGAGCGGAAGAAATTATCATGAAGGGATTCAATAAGTTCCTTCTTTGCTAGCATTTTGGCTATATCCATTGCTGGAGAAATTCCAGGGGGGGTATTGAACATGTACTGGGCGACATAAGTTTTCACGCCGAGTTTTTTCGCATTGTAGGCTGCAATGTAAGCGGTCGCTACTTCCACAGTATCGGGGGCGTAGCGCAAAGCCCACTGATGCGATTCATTTATTTCTACCGGAATATCGTGTTCGGCATTCCATTTAATCGCTTTCTGGTTTTCCGCAATTGCCTTTTTTAATTCACGATCGGATCGCCTATCGAGCTCCGAATACCAGGTTAGTGGAATAGCTGCCCATGCGTTCCTTATGGTTTCGTAAAGCAACTTCGAATACTTGATGAGTTCTCTTGTGCCCGAATAACAGCGCAACAAAGGAAAGTTACCCTGCCGGCTTGCTTTATACATTCTTTCAAAATCCTCTTTTTTTCTAAAAGGAGCCCCTCCAGCTCCATCTTGTGATGGGTCCATTTTTTCTGGTGTGAAAAACCATTGCTGAGCATTTTGGTCTGGAGCGAGGGAGATGATATCTAATTCTTCAGACCTTGCGAGCTTTTGGATTTCCCTTTCCGTTTCTTCAAGAGACTGGAGCCCTATATGGTGACGGATGAGGGGATACGGTGACTTAAAATTTATTCTCTCCACGAGTTTTTGAGGATAGCTTTCTTTTTTTATTCCACGCATTTCCCCCCTCAAATACAATACGACTTCCTCCACTGACTCACTTCCATCGAAGACTCTTCTGAAAAGCCTGCTTTTTCTAGCTACTTTTGCTGTTTCATAAGTTCCTCCAAACACAAAATCTTTGTTTTTCAACAAATCGTTTTTCCTCAGAAGATCCTTGAACTCAATCAGCAATTTGTCCAGTGCTTCTTTTCCAAGCCTGTAACTTACAGCAATAAGATCTGGATTTGTTTCAATAATACTTCCAAGGAACTTTTCAAGGGAAAGAGCACCGCCAAGGTAAATGGTTTCATAACCTTCTTTTTTGGCAAGCTCAAGGAAGTTCAGAATTCCCGCTACGTGCACATCGCTGCCGATAGCACCGCCAAGGATTTTCTTTTTTGTTTTCACAGAGCTTTTACCCCCATTTCAACGTAATCCCATATGGAATTAATACTGAGTCCAGAAAGACCAAGACTATCCATGTTTCTGCCTTTTTCCCAGTAGTTTATTCCCATGACTACATTTGCGATGTTTATTATTGAATCTATGGTAGTTGTATTTATACCAAATGATTTTCCAAAATAACTTATTGGCACCAGGCTCATGGGAACATCTTCCAGAATATAGCGATTGTAAAGGCTTACTGGTGCTCTTATTCCCTGATAACCGTCGTTATTGTGAATTGCCTCATAAAGATCCCTACCCTTAACATCGTAAGCGAAGTCAAGCCATTCAACTGCTCCTAAAGGCTCGATTTTCAATGCCCTGGCAATTTCACAGCGTTCTTCATCTATTTTTGTTAGCACCCTTGCAACAGAGGGGCTAATTCCATCCAGGTAGAATTGGAAATTTCCATGTGTAGTTTCAATCCACCCAGCGTTCATCAAAAGCGCTGCCGGATGAAATACAGCGCCAATGTTGTTGAAGCTCGTATATAAAACATTTGGTGCTATAACAAATTCAGGAAAAACCTCGGGAAGCACTTCACTGAGAATGTGATTGTCTTTTGCAGGTAAGGCAGAGACCGGCACAGCATTTTTCATTCTAAAGATTCTCACAAGACCTGGACCTGCTATTCTCGAAGCGAAAAGAAAAGTCTGAGCTTCAGCAATGACATAACCAGGCTTCGCATTGTTGGCATCCAGAACCTTTTTGAATTCAAGAGCTCCTCCTGTCCTTCCGGGGTTCAATATGATTATTTGTCCCGCTTCGATGTAGGGCGCGATTCTTTCAGCAACCGAAGCGTGAGCAAATGCTGGCACAACAATCATAACAATCTGGCAATTTTTTATTGCTTTCTCAATGTTAGTGCCTACATACGCTAATTTTACCGGGCCAGAAGATTCCCCTTCTAACCTCAATGTCCGGTTATCCACTATGCCAGAAATACGCTTTTCACTTCTATTAAATAGCATCACTTCATGACCCCTTTGTGCTAAAACCCCGGCCAGTGCCTGACCCCCGTTACCGGCACCGATAACGCAAATTCTCATTTTTTCACCTCCAAAAAGGCAAAGAAAAATCCTTAGGCAATAACAGCCTTTTTTGAATTAACCATTTCGCCGATAAAAATGTAGAAATCAATAACTGCAAGAATGTCTTTGTGTAAGCATAAAAATTATAACAAAGTTTCCTTGAATACTTCAATAAATGGAACTCACTTGTATTAGAAATTCCGATTACAATCCCAGCAACTCATTTACTATTGTTATTGACTAATATTCATGAATAACAATCATTATCTTCATTATACTGTGCTTTGCTTTGAATTACGCTGTATTTTGTGCTATAATATAACTGAGGTGATAGATATGAACAAAAATAAAAGGAATGAAAGAAAGGACAAACCATTCATCAAGACAGATGAAGAATTGAACTTAGTCGAAGTTTCCTTCAAAGACAGAAAAAGCTCTGATAACGACTAAATCTAAGATCGGCACACCAGATAAATCCCCCCGCTTTTGCGGGGGGATACTTTTATGTAAAACAAAAAGCCCCTTTTAACGGGGCTTAGGTGGTGGCGGCGGACAGACTCGAACTGTCGACTCTGCGGGTATGAACCGCATGCTCTAGCCAGCTGAGCTACACCGCCTTAATGGTAGCGGGGGCAGGATTTGAACCTGCGACCTTTGGGTTATGAGCCCAACGAGCTGCCAGACTGCTCCACCCCGCACCGAATAGCTTTATATTAAGGGCCATTGGCATCAATTCTTTTCTCTTGGTGCCGGGAGCGGGACTTGAACCCGCACGGAGCTTCCGCCCCAACGGATTTTAAGTCCGTTGTGTCTGCCAATTCCACCATCCCGGCGCCGTATATTATCATAACACCCAGCATTTTCGTTGTCAAGTAGAGGCTTATAGAGCTATTTCCTCAAGATTATCGGGAATATCAATTTCGAACTCGTATTGAAGCTCTTCTTTCAGGTTTTCAAGTGCTTCTTTATCCCCATGCACATATATGAGTTTTTTTGGCTGCAATCTCCTGGGAATTTCCAGTAATTCGGAATAATTGGCATGACCGGAAAAATTGAAGATATCAACATCACAGCGAACATCAATTTTTTCTTCGTTCAACTCTAACTGCCTGGTGCTCTTAAAAGCTTCTAGAACGGCAAATCCCGGCGATTCCGGGCTTTGATATCCCATGAAATAGATAGCTGATTTGGCTTCCAAAAGCATCTGACGCGCAAAAATATACGATAGAGTATCCTCTATTAGCATTCCAGAACTGAGTATGAGAATCATAGGACTCTTGTCTTCAATTATGGAGGAGAGTTTTTTGGGAATGACAGTAACATGCCTTTTTATCGAGTCTTTGAACCAAGCCCTATTTTCAGAATTCATGCCATCGTGTTCTTTAAGTAGAAGATCAGTTAAAACATGTACCATACCGTTTATATAAATAGGAACCCGCGGAATCTTCTCAGCTTCCATTAACTTCAAAATCATGTAGAGCGCTTCTTGTCCCCTTCCAAGGGCAAAAACCGGCAACATCACCCTTCCGCCAGATCCCAAAGTTTTTCTCAGCTTTCTGCTCAAACGATGAGTTTCAATTTCCCTGTTTACGGATAGGGTTTCTTTCAGCCCGTAGGTTCCTTCTGATATGACAATATCTACTTCATCAGGCAAGGTCGCCTCTGGAACGGTTAGCTGCGGAGAAAGGGAAATATCACCAGTGTAAAATATTCTTTTACCATTGGACTCTATCAAAGCTGATGAAGCTCCCATAACATGCCCTGCTGGATATAAAGTAAGCAATACATCTTTGGAAAGCTCCAGAGGTTTCATATAGTGCAAAGGAATGATTCTTTTTTTTGCTTTTTTGACGTCTCTGTGAGTATATAATATGGGTTCAGCATCTTTTTCGTTTTTCTTTTTCATGACTTCAACTGAATTGCTCAATATCCTCAGGGCAAGAATACGATTTTCCTTTGAAGTGAATACAGTAGCATCCGGGAACTTACCCAGAACATAAGGTAATGAAGAGAGGTGATCGTAATGTGAATGAGAAATGATAATGTAATCCACCTCTTCAAGCTTTTCAAGTGCAGGAAGAGATTCATATCCGCTTTTAACGGGATGCCTTCCGCAGTCGAGCATGATATTGAGACCGTTTGTTCTAATGATATAGCAATTGGCACCTATCTCTTTGCCTCCACCGAGTGGTGTGAAATTCATCTTTTTCCTCCTTTTCTGGTACTATTTTATTTTACCAGAGTGCGAGTAATATTGTTTTTGATGTAAAATTGAAGTACTTTTCAATAATCCTGGAAGAGATAGGAATAGTGGCATTGACCGGCCAGTGCTAATAGGGTGCTTCATGCACCAAAGTTTGATGGGCTTTCTAATGTATTTCTTGGTGATCTTTTTCTTTCGTGATTTGAACACTAAAAAGATCGGAGGTAAATAGGCATGGGTGGTGACTGGGGATATGTAAACGACATAATGGTCATTTCGTTGTTGATGGGAATAGCAATGATAATAAAAAAGACGATTAAACCCCTTAATCGCATATTGATACCGAATTCCGTTCTTGCGGGTTTTTTGGGTATGGCCTTTGGACCAAGCGGGTTGGGATTGATCAATTTCTCTTTTGACAGGCTTGGAAACCTCGTGTACCATCTCATGGCGATAGGGTTTATCGCCATTGCCTTGAAAAAGAGGCAAACAAGGTCTTCACGCTCTGCGGTGAACACAGGCTTTTTAATAGCCATTTCCTATGCCATACAAGGAATAGTTGGCTTTGGCATC
>NZ_CEYIHJ010000021.1:3970-8131 GCF_982836095.1 Kosmotoga sp. | reverse complement strand
CAATGGGAAGCTCTGGGCTTTGCTAACGGTGGAACAATAGGGTTAACCATTGCTACAATTGGCTTTCTCTGGGCTGCTTTTGGTGGTGTTGCCATGTTGAACATCATGGTGAGGAGAAAAAAGTCTGTCGGCATACCTATCGAAAAGCCCAAAATTGTAGAAAGAGTCGAAACGCTGGTCAAGGACTACGAATTTTCAGATATTGATGGTATGACTATACAAGTTATGAGCATTGGTTCGGTTTATCTTGTTACCTACCTTTTCCTTAAATACTTTACAGGTTGGATAGGAAACTTTGGGACTTTTGGCGAAACCTTTGCGCAGGTACTCTGGGGCTTTCATTTCGTTATAGGCGTTATCTTTGCCTTCTCGTTCAGAAGGGGATATGACATTATTAGAAAAAAGAAGAAAATAGAGTACCTCAATTCTTTCCTTCTTCAGAGAGTGGCCGGTATCGTATTTGATTACATGGTAGCAGCTTCAATAGCCGCTATTTCCCTGGAACTCATCAAGGAATATATAGTTCCCATATTTGTCATCACAACGGTTGGAGGAATCGTTACCATGCTTTACACGATATATTTCTCGAAGAGGATTTACAAGAGAGCCGTGCTCGAACATATCGTTACCTTCTTTGGCATGCATACTGGAACCATCTCAACAGGCATTGCACTGCTCAGAGAAGTTGACCCTCAATTTGAATCAGGCACAGCAGAGGATATGGTTATTGGGAGTGGGCTTGCCCTCTTCCTTGGGTTGCCTCTCATGATAATAATTAATATTCCTATACTTGGCTACAAACTGGGAAAGCCCAGTTATTATCTTTATACCCTCGGGGCGCTTGCCCTGTATTTTGGGCTACTCTATATTTTCTGGTTCTTGAAGGTCAAACGTTCAAATAGCAAATAACGATATATGCCACCTCTTACAATGTTAATCCTACATTTAGTATTTGCGATATGTCATGAAAAAAATTTTTGCTCAGTTGTTTTTATTTGTTGGTAGGCGAATGATATAATTTTTTATGGTTGGTTTCATTCCAATTTGTAGAAGGGGGGATTTATGTGAAGAAGTTTGTCTTGCTTTTTGTACTGCTCTTGACCTTGTTGTTGCTTACGTCCTGTTTCAAGCTTTCCTACGCTGTTTTGACACTCACTGTAAACCCGGTGGGAGATATTCCGGCCGGAACAGAAGTTACCTTCAGCTGGGGGCTAACTTCCCAGGATGAGCTGATAGCAGAGGATTATACCCTGCATATTGGTACCGTGGAAGTGCCCCTTGGGGATAGCACTTCTTACGCTACAACACTGGAAACCGGCGATTATGAAGTTTGGGTAACTGCTAATTTCCAGACCAGGACCGGTGTATTTAACAAAGGCCCAGCATCAACCGAGTCGAACCATGAGAGTTTCCGTGTATACTCCAGTGGCATAGACTTCCTCAATGCCGAAAATGAATATGCCACTGATGAAGTCACCATTGAATGGGAACCAGTTGATGGGTTGACTCACAGTTATATCTATTCACTGGATGGTGCTGCAGGGGTTGAAACAGCTGATTGTTCG
This sequence comes from Kosmotoga sp., assembly GCF_982836095.1. Lineage (NCBI taxonomy): Bacteria > Thermotogati > Thermotogota > Thermotogae > Kosmotogales > Kosmotogaceae > Kosmotoga > Kosmotoga sp. The sequence continues at coordinate 6,566 of NZ_CEYIHJ010000021.1, read as the reverse complement.
GCAACTTTTTCTGGTCTGTCTGATGGCTGGCATACGTTGTCGGTGAAAATCGCTGAATCCGGAGAATTACCTGCAACCTTTGATTTCAGGGTTGATACAACCGGACCCTCTCCTATGATCTACGGTTCAGACAGAACAGCAGCTAATCTTGCAGATGGTGATATCAGGCCTTTTGGAAGGTATGCCTATATAGGATGGGAGTTCAACGAGCCTGTCTCTGCTGTTGAGATAAGATTTAGAGATGCTGAGGATTTGAGTGTCTGGCTTACAGATTGGATCCCGTGGGATCCCGCTGTTTCTGGAATGCTTGTTAATGATGAATTGGTTACGCTTTACACACCTGATGGGATAGCTTACCTCGATCACATTTTTGAAATTGGGCATTCTTACCTGATTTATGTCAGTGGATATGATGAGCTTGGCAATTGGGGCTACGGTTATATGACTTTCAGGTTTGATGAAAGATATGATAACTCTGAGAAGCCCGAGATTTATTACTTCCCAAACACGATCACACCGGCTTCCACTGACGCTTCTGGAACCATGGAAATATATGTAGTGGCTCCCAATGTCAGAGATTACGCCTTGGAAGACATTCATGACTACTATGAACCTGATACTGCAAGAGATGCTAACCTCATGTATATTCAGACAACGCTTTCCTTTGACAATGGCCTTGAAGTTGAAGACGTCAGCTTCCCTGACTTCATGGATGACATGAAGGATCTATCAGGGTACGTTGCTGATGAAGGAGAGGTAACCCTGTGCAGAGGCTTTGTCAATGGCGAAGACGAACCCGAAACGCAAGATGACGTGCTTGCAGTTATTACATTGAAGTTTGGCGTTGATATGAATGGAGAATCTCCGGTGATTGCCATTGACAATAACTATTTTATTAGAGACTCCAACAACCGGGTAATCGATGGTATAGTTGTGGACAACTTCGGGTATTATGTAAATATCCCTGCGCCCGAAGCGGCCGGAATGTAAGGGGTGGTTATAATGAAAAAATTATTCATTTTGATTACTGTGCTTGTCATGGCTTCTGCTCTGTTCGCTGGTTCTTTGATAGATGAAGCTACGCAAAGGGCTGCAGAGATTAACAGCAAAATTGCAGAACTTGGCCTTCCCTGGAAAGCTGGCGTATCAGAAGTTTTAGAAGAATACGAAGCTGCTGGTATAAGCAGTTTGGATAGCCTAATCAACAAGTGGGCTGGAACCAGAGATTTGCCAGAAAAAGCAAGAAAGGATATGCACAATTATTTCTTTAACGACAGCGCCACAACCCGCGACGCACAGCTATATTCTACTGAATTCCTTTATTTTGCAATGTTTGACACACCACTTCCATCAAGCTTCATTCAGATTCACACACCGGTGAGAGACCAGGGCTTTCACGGTACCTGCTGGGCTTTTGCAACGGTAGCATCTTTTGAAAGTGCTTTGCAGGTACAGAAAGACGGGCTCACCGGCGAAGCCACAATTTTCCCCTGGGAACTGGAAGAGGACAACTATGATTTGTCAGAGCAGTTTGTGGCTTTCCACGATATAGACTGGGACATATATAGTGAATCCTGGTATGATCCATTGCAAAGCGATGCTATTATTCAGGATTCCAATATGGACGTTGGTGGAAATCAGCACTTCTCAACATACAACAGCATAAGATATGGCATTCCTCAAGAAAGTGATTTCCCCTACAGCACATTCGATCTTAATCCCTGGATCAGCTGGAATCCCACTAACAATAGTTGGGAAGAGAATTTGATTCGGAGCACAAAAACAGTGGGGATTTATTACGGGGATGAGCTGAGCTGGATAGGCTATCCTTACCAGGTGTATATTAATTCCATCAAGGAAGCAATCATCAAATTCGGAGCTCTTGGTGTATCTTACAGCGTTCCTGCAGATTTCAATTATTATGTTGGAGGTATATACATACCTACCACGAACCAGTTGACAGGCGGTCATGCAGTAACTCTTGTCGGCTGGCTGGACATGGATGCAGTAAAGGAACTTGGTTGGGTGTCGTCAGATGCCACAAGCGTTGAAGTTTATGATCCATTCACCGGATTAACATGGTATGCCACAGAGTTCTGGGTTATCAAAAACAGCTGGAGCCCGTACTGGGGTTGGAATGGCTATTACGTTGTTCCAATGGTTTCAGAAGAGCTATATGATATTTCCGCTACATATGGCTTTGGAATCACACCTTGGATGATCGAATACAGAATGATGTATGTGCCGCTCTTTGAAGAAAACTATGCCCTAACAGAAGATATCGATTTTAATGATGATGGCGATGTGGATGAAGCGGATTATCAATTGCTTATGGATCACATGTTTACTTATGACTCAGATTATGATATTTCAATCCCCAGAGATGGTTATGTAGATCATGAAGATGTTACCAGATTCCTTATGATATGGAATGACGCAGACTGACTTTATTTAAGTTTAAAGGGTGCCTTTTCAGGATACATTAGCAGTTCTGATGAGGATCTTATCCATGCACATTTTCCAAATTCAAGAATACAGGTTGTTCAACGAGCCAGTCATTGGTTACATGCAGAAAATCCTTCTGATTTTTATGATT
>NZ_CEYIHJ010000021.1:3270-3960 GCF_982836095.1 Kosmotoga sp. | reverse complement strand
TACTTCATTTTCATAATCTCTAACATCGTTAATTCTTTTGTCAAATTTCTCTGTCTTGCCAGAAATACCAACGTTCCCAGCACTATCATGAAATGGTATGTCAGCAGCCTCCAAAGTGCTACTGCCAGACTTATAATTCCTTTTGGAAGCGTGCCACCCAGCATATAGAACAAGCCCAGTTCCAATGCTCCACTCGCACCGGGGGTAGGAATGTAAAAGGCGACCAAAAAGAGAAGCTCTTGCACACCCCATATTTCAACGAAGGAAATATTCGAAGTGGTTCCCGAAGCACCAAGAAGCCCTATCAAGATGAAATACATGATGAACTTGAAAGTCAAACTGAACGATATGGAAAGCACTATATCCATGAGCATATAATGCGGACCTTTTTTCCAGATGAGTTTCATATAATAATTGAATTCTTCGAATTTTTCAACGAGATGGTCTCTGACTTCTTCGGTCTTGCAATCCATAAATTTGGCAATTATCTTTTTGAGAAACTTTGGTTTTAATAGCGCATCGAGAAATTTCATGAGCATTTTTTTAGAATAGGAAAGGGTAACGAGAAAGATCAATAAAGCAATAGTCAAAAAAGCCCCTAAAAAAGCGAAAATCCCTATTCCAGGAATTTTCAGAAAGGTTTTCCAGTATTTGGGCAGAAAGACCAGAGCTAATATCAGTATGGAGACG
>NZ_CEYIHJ010000021.1:0-3260 GCF_982836095.1 Kosmotoga sp. | reverse complement strand
TATTGACTACATATCTTGAAATAACGACAGCAGCGGCGGTTGTAGTTTCAATACCCCGTTTTGAAAGATCATAAATCTGATAGGGCTGTCCACCAGCGGCGAAAGGGGTTAAATTGTTGAAAAATTGCATAAGTAAAATATCCACAAATGCTTCTCTATATGGAAGCTTTATGCCATAGGATTTCAATAAGAGTTTTGTCCTTAATGCATTAATAGATTGGGCGAGCATGTAAATCAAAATAACCCCGACAATCCATAAAGGGGACATTTTGAAAATCAACGTGAAATCGGTATCTCCACCAAAAAAAGCGAGGATAGCGAGAATTACAACGAAGCTGATAATTAAAGCGTAAAGCGCTTTTTTATACGAAAAACTCTGCTTTTGGTTTTCTATCATGGTTCCTCCAAATGTCAAAAATGGCTTTTAGATTATATCATAACCATTGCAGGGAATTTCATGATAAAATTTTTTGATGCGGAAAAAGGGGGGGAAAAGATGAAAAGATTTTTATTGATAATAATTGCATTGCTTGTTATTTCACTGGCGTATGGACAGTTTGAGGGCTTTAACCTGTATTTTGGAAATTTGCATTCTCATACTTCTTATTCTGATGGTCAAGAAACCCCAGAATACGCATATGATTTTGCAAAGACAGTTCCACAAATGGATTTTCTGGCTGTCACAGATCACGCTCATTACTTTGAGCAGGTGCTATCTGATGGCAGGGATAAATTTGAAGCGATGAAAAAAGCCGCAAGGGAGAACTCTTCTGGAACATTTCTCTCCATAGCGGGTTTTGAATGGACAGCGACAGGCTGGGGACACATCAACGTTTATGAAGCCCCTGATTGGACCGATAGGAACAAATCACCTAATCTTGATACCTTTTACAGTTGGATTGAAAGCAAAAAAGTTCTTGCTCAATTCAATCATCCTATAACCATGTTTGGAATTTTCGACGATTTCAAATATTATCCAAAAGCTGACAAATACATCAACCTGGTAGAAGTGGGTAACGGCAACTGGTCCCTGGGGGATACCATATCGCCGGAAATGTTCAATGCAGTAAGATTGGCGCTTGCAAATGGTTGGCATTTGGGAATAACAGTGGGTCAGGATAACCACAAAGCCAATTGGGGAGCTGCGAACGACTCCAGAACGGCTATATATTCTCCCTCATTAAAATTGGAGGACATTTTGAATAGCCTCATGAAAAGGCGAACTTATGGCACAGAGGACAATGATATTATAGTTGAATTTTCTGGTAACGGTAAACCTCTGGGCTCCATTGTTTACGACGCAAATTCTTTGAATTTGCATTTGAAAGTAAAAGAAACGGAAGACGATCCAATAGAAAAGGTGGTTATCTATTCTAAGTATGGAATTTATAAATCTTTCGATGCGACTTCAAATATTTTTGAATACAGCGAAGAAATACCCGTGGAAAGCTCTTACGAGTTCTTCTTTGCGTATATTCTTGAAGCCGATGGACAGGAAATTGTAACAACCCCAATATGGGTTCAGAGCTCTTCCAACAAATATCTCTACAATCCTTCTATTTATCCTGCAAATGTAAAACCCGGTGAAACTGTACTGGCAAAATTCGTCGTGTCAAATCTGAACGACTCTCGTGAATGCTTCACAGTCTATCTAAAAAATACCGAAGGGAAACTTTTGGCTAGTAAAGAACTTTCAGTGGGCCCTCTTTCGGTTGAAGAGGTAATGCTGAATTTCACAGTACAATCAGAGAAAGACAATGTAGTGCTTTTTTATTTGGATGAAGAACTGGCATTCAGATCTGGTCTCACTATCAGGGCTGGCTCTTCATTGAATATTCTGCTGGATAAAACTCATGACAATTTCTCCATGAACTCCCGGGAAATTCTCAAAGCTACTATCAATAACGCTGGGCATAAAATTGTGGAAGCAGAGAGAATGCTAAGGCCTGCAGATTTTAACAACAAGGATATCTTTATTCTTCCGCTGCCGGGTACAGAAGGTTTCTTCGAAAAACTGAAAATCCTCCAGAAGCCCCATCAAGCCATAATAAAGAATTTTGTAGCGAATGGCGGTACATTAATTGTTTTGGGGAATGGAGCACCTATATCACAGAAAATAAAGGATTCATACAATGACCTTTTGAAAGTTCTTGAGCAGCCTGTAACCTTCGGGGAACCTGTTTCAAGTGATGTAGAAGAAATATCAGGTATAACTTTTGATGGTTACAGAGAACTCGTTGGAGCGGGAAGCGTTTATGAAGGGACTTATGAAAAGGGACGGATACTCATTTTTGCTGGAGATCCTTTCACCGATAAAGTGATCGAAGAGAACAAAAAGCTCTTAGATGAGCTTTTAGGAATTGAGAAGATTGTAGTTCCCGAAACATGAAATATCGCCGTATTGATGCCATGGAATTTTTTATCCCAGATAATTTCCGGGACGATAATTGATTAATTATTGCAATATATGCGTAACATTGGTCCTTTGAACTGGCGACAATTTGTGGTATAATTTCTCGAAAATGTATAAAGAGGAGGTGTGGCAATGATTTTTAGGAACAGAATGGTAGCATTTACCCCTGTATCTGGGGTTGCTCTGCTTTGCCACGCCTTTGTCCGCCCGTGGAGGTATATAGCTGTATAGTATAGATATACCGGGTTGCAAGGGTCGTGGCGAAAGCTACGACCCTTTTTTATTGCTGACATTCTGCCATAGGGGGTGATCATTATGCGGCAGAGACTTTGTAGGAACAACGTTGTCGTAATTGTTGAGAACAGGGGCTGTGAGTCGGGCGTTTGTCGGTCCGACAAGGCAGTGGAAAGGAGGTTTTCTGAATGAACAGGAGGAATCATTTTAATTGAACCCGTTAGAGAAAGGAGGTATTGAAATGTTTAAAAGAAAATGTCTGTACAACAGCATGAAAAATAAAGTCACCGATAAGGTAAATGATGGAAATGGAATTGACATAGGTTCTATAAGAGAAAGAGGGAGGTTAATATGAGTAAAAAACATAGATTTCGTTTGACAGACAAGGCATCACCTGTTGAGATGGATAAAAAGATCAGCAAATTACACCAGGATTTGTTGAAAAGATTAATGAAAGCGGGGGGAGGTGTGTCATGAGTTACGCGCTTACCACTGAAAACATCAAGAAAGTATTCAAAAAGAACAAGAAGACTATACATGCATTGAAGGGAATAGACCTTCAGATAAGAGAGGGCGAAATATATGGATTATTGGGGCCCAATGGTTCGGGGAA
>NZ_CEYIHJ010000020.1:5369-19164 GCF_982836095.1 Kosmotoga sp. | reverse complement strand
GAAAAATGGATCTGGAAATTCGTTTCACAAAAATGGATGACAAAAGGATACTTGGAATAATAAGGGATATTACAGAGGAAACGAAAAACAAAAGAAGGCTGGAAAATTTTGTGAGTTTTAATCGTTCACTACTTGAAATTACCAATGAAATGCTTAGAGCTACTGATATTGAAAACGCATACCAATTACTACTTGAAAGATCCGTTGAGATTGTTCCGGGTGCTGAAGCCGGTAGTCTTCTGCTTAAAGACAAAGATGGATTGTACCGATTTTACGCGGCAGTGAATTACGATCTGAAAATGTTGAAAAAGATATATCTAAAACCTGAAGAGCTAATACAACGTGAAACTTCTGAAATACAGATAATAACTAGCTTCAATTCCAATAGAGAACTCGATAAGGAGCGCTATGAAATACTGGATAAATTCGGTAAAACAAACGCTATAAAGTCTATGCTTTCCATCCCGATAGAAATCGATGGAAAGATAATAGGCTTTTTCGGTTTAGATAGCCATTCATCTGCGGGGGCATTCGATAATGACTCAGTCGAGATGGCCAAATTACTAAGCCAACAGGTTTCAGGATTGCTTGAAAGGCTGCACCTTGAAGAAGAACTCAGAAAACAAAAACAACAATTGGAATGGCTTTCTGGAAGAGATCCCCTCACAGGATTGCCAAATAGAAGATTATTTTTTGAAAAAGCCTCAGCCTATCTAAGCCTGGCAAAGCGCAACCACTCACCGCTTAGCATCCTTTACATAGACCTTGACTTTTTCAAGGTTATCAACGATACCATGGGACATGATGTTGGAGACGAAGTGCTATTAAGAGTTGCGGAAAGGTTCCACCAAACTCTCAGGGAAAGCGATGTAGTAGCAAGAATAGGTGGCGATGAATTCATCTTTGTTTTACCCGAAACAGATTTTGAAGCGGCAAAAATCGTCAAGAAGAGAATTGAATTCAACTTACGTGAAGTTATGAAGCTAAAGAACGGAATTGTCACAGTAGGGGGGAGCGTAGGCATAGCAACATTTCCAGATGACGGAACAGAACTTGAACAATTGATAAAAGTCGCTGACCATCGCATGTATGAAACTAAACATTCAAGCAAGAGTACAAAGCCAAATAGTAGCAAGCCACTTTAGGTTTTTCCCCTAAGGTCGTGTATCCCTTTCAGGCAAAGAGCGCTACCGAAGGCAATGGTACCTAATTTCCCACCAGCACCTCCGAAATGCTCGACACTCATGAGGAAAAGAATACCCATTATTGTCCCGCTTAACAGCGCATCTAATTCATGCCTTACTATTCTCTTAGAGCTCATGCCTACAAAAGAAGCGCACATTGTGGCAGCAGCTATTGTGCTACCACTGTCTGGATAAACAACCGGAAATACTAGTCCAGCGATTAAACTCACAGCACTTGAAGAAGCTACGATATCCTTTTTTAACCTTATAGAGAGTATGTGTGTAAGCAACACACCGATAACGCTGAAAATAAAGATATACAAGCCAGTCATCATGGAAATTTTGTTTCCTTTAACCAGTTCGACTTTTGAAAGCCAGGAGAGTAGTATCCAGCTTGAAAAGGCTATTGCCCCCAATTTTCCTCCAATTCCTTTGTAAACTTTCTGTGATAGGATAAACAAAATGCCAGCGATAAAAGAAGCCATGAGCACGTGCGTAAAATCATGAAGTACCTTGGGGGATATCATACCAACGAAGGAGCCACAATAAATGGGCACGGAATATTTCTTAGCCAAAGAACTCCCTACTATCCCCACTAAGGATGCGGCAACTACTGCACCCAGCCCAAAGTAGATATTCAGGAGATATGATATAAGAGCTCCAGCAACCGTTGCCAATAATATCAACAGCGATACTGATTCACTATGATGAATTTTCTGCTCCTTAAGCTGTTTCTTAAACTCATTTTGCATCGAAAACACCGTTAATATAACTAACAGCAATAACACTGGAAACAGAAAAGGCTCATCTGCAAACGATGAAAAAAGGGTCATTAAAAAAAGTATTAGCGTAAAAGCAGAAAGTATAAAAAAAGCCATTAAACGCATTCACCCACCCCTAAAACAATTCTACATGATTTGTACTGTGAGATGCTAAAGATTCTCGAACCACGGTGTCGATGATATAATCATGATATAGGAGGGATAGCTTGAGCCGAAAAGAACAATTTGAGCGCGCAGCAAAAATTGAAGAAACCCTTAGAGCGATATATATAAGAATCAAGCGGGAGGGAAGAAAGGTTCTAAAAGATTTTCCGATAACCCCCGCTCAATTTGACGTGCTTCAGATTTTGTATTTTTCAGGAAGTAAACGCATGAGTGATATGAGCAGGATGCTTGGAATTACCAAGAGTACAACCACTGGTCTTGTCAAGCGCTTAATTGAGGGAGGGTTCATAGAAAAGAAGCGTTCTGATGAAGACAAGCGCTCTTATATTATCGACATTTCTCAAGAAGGCGTTAAGCTCATAGAAAAGGTGATTGAGCAAAGGGTTAATTATTTATACGAAATCCTTCTGGAACTCAAGTCCCATAAACCAGAAGATCTCCTCAAAATGCTCGGTGAGCTTTTAAATGCAATGAAGAAAAGCGGATAAGGGGGAATTTGCCTTGAAAAAAGTGCTATCTGTCTTTTTAACAGTGTTATTCATTGTTTCGATCTTTGCCGCTACCGGAACGGTGAGAATCAGCGCAAAGAAAATCTCAGGGAAAAAGGACCTCGTATATCTCACCGGAGATGTTTATATCGAGAAGGAAGGCGATGTATCGCTTACCACTGAAGCAGCCACCATGACAGCTAAAAATGGCAATTGGAATCACATAGAAACTTCTGGCTTGACCCATGTTAGTTTTTCTTCCGGTGATGCCACTTCTATGAACATGGTTTATGATCTTGATACATCCAGTGGGACACTTTTGCATAGAGTTACCGCTGTATTCAACAGTGATACCGGTGAAAGAAAAATCATGATAAAAAATGCCGAAAAACTCGATTTTGACTTGAACAGAAAAGAGTACAAAGGCGAATCGCTCCCCAAAAATGACAAAAATTTCAAACCTCTTGAAATTCAATATAAAGATGAACTCACAGCAAATTCCCTTTATTTTGAGTACAGTGAAAGCACAGGAATAATATTGCTTGAAGGAGAGGTATATGTAGACGATGTCAAGAATAGAAGGAAAATCCATGCCACTAAACTTTATTACAACACCAACGATGATTCTTTTGAAGGTGAAAACGTTTCGCTTGAAATGACATTCGAGGAGGATGGAAAGTGATAGATATAAAAATAGTCAGAAACAATCCAGAAGTAATTGAAGAAGCCCTCAAAAATCGCAATGTTGACCCTACCCTGCTTGAAGAGGTACTAAAGATTGATGTAGAAAGGCGTAAGGTTATCGCAGCAGCTGACAAGAAAAAAGCCGAAAGAAATGCGATCTCATCGAATATCGCAAAACTGATGTCAGAAGGGAAAAAGAACGAAGCCCAGGCGCTCAAAGATAAAGCTAAGAAAATATCCCAGGAGGTCAAAGAGCTCAATCAAAAAGCCGGTGAACTCGATGAACTTCTTAGAGCAAAACTTCTTTATATCCCCAATATACCGCACTCTAGCGTTCCAATTGGGTCCGATGAAAATGACAACGTAGTAGTAAGGAAATGGGGAGAGCCTCGAAGTTTTGATTTTGAACCCAAACCTCATTGGGAACTTGGCGTTCAGAGCGAGCAGATGGATTTCGATAGAGCGGCCAAATTAAGTGGTTCGAGGTTTGTGGTTTTGAGAAGCCAGCTCGCAAAGCTCGAGAGAGCCTTAATAAACTTCATGTTAGACCTTCACACTACCGAGCATGGCTATCAGGAAGTTTCGCTTCCTCATCTGGTTAAACGTGAAACAATGCTATCAACTGGCCAGCTTCCAAAATTCGAAGAGGAAGCCTACAAAACAGAGCCAGATGATCTGTTCCTAATTCCCACCGCTGAAGTCCCTTTGGTGGGACAACATAGAGACGAAATCCTCGAATTTAACAGTTTGCCGAGGAAGTATACAGCTTACACTCCCTGTTATAGACGGGAAGCAGGTAGCTATGGCCGAGATGTAAAGGGCATGATAAGAGTACATCAGTTTGATAAAGTAGAACTTGTCTGGTTTACCCATCCAGAGAGCTCCTACGATACACTTGAAACATTAACCGCAAATGCGGAGGAAGTGCTGAAAAGGCTAAAACTACCATACCGGGTGGTATCATTATGCTCAGGGGATTTGGGGTTCGCTGCCGCCAAAACCTATGACCTCGAAGTATGGCTCCCTTCTTACAATACATACAGAGAAATTTCTTCATGTAGCAATGTTGAGGATTTCCAGGCTAGAAGGGGTAACATACGCTTTAGAGATAGAGACAACAAACTGAAATTCGTACATACCCTTAATGGCTCCGGTTTAGCAGTTGGTAGAACACTGGTTGCCATTGTTGAAAATTATCAGCTTCCAGATGGGAGGATACAAGTCCCTGAAGTACTAATTCCTTATATGGGTTTGGAGGTAATCGCTTGAGTGCCCAACGCATTCTGGATCGATTCTGTCGAAAAAGATAGGGTATACCTTTCACCTTCTGAGGTGAACCACCTGAAGGTGTTGAGAGCCAGGATTGGAGAATTGTTTACCGGACTCGATGGAAAAGGGAATTTCTATCGTTTTCAGCTTGAAAAGTTAAGCAAAAGGGAAACAATTGGAAAGCTTTTGAGCGTTGAACATGTAAGTCGTGATATGAAGAAATTGACAATCCTGGTGGCTGCTACCAAGTGGCCGCGATTACGCTTGGTTGTGGAAAAGGCCGTAGAGCTTGGAATTGATCGAATTGAATTATTCAACAGTAAGCACAGTATAGCTAAAGTCTCAAAAGACAAGCTTGAAAAATTCCACTCAGTAATGCGCGAAGCATCCAAGCAATGCTTAAATCCGTATTTACCAGAGCTTCAAATCATGGGTTCAGTGGATCAAATTGCGTTAAGTGGCTCAACGAACCTGCTTCTGGATTTTTCCGGGAAATCTCTTCAAAGCTTTGCTGATAAAATTGCCACAAGTAGAAATGTTAGAATCTTAGTTGGACCAGAAGGCGGTTTTTCAAAGGACGAGTTGGAAAAATTTCAACACTTTAGTTCCGCTGTATCGTTGGGGAAAAGAATTCTCAGGGTTGAGACAGCTGTGATTGTCTCTGCCTTCTTCGCTTCTCTTCAAATGGGGAGATTTTGAGAAAGGGGTGAGATTCATGGAAAATCAAGCTTCCTTTATGAAACAATTCAGAGAAATTGAACACGAATATCGAGAAAAACTTTCCGAGGCAAAAACACCAGCTGAAGTTGGAGACACTTTTATAACCTACACCCACAAATTGCTTATCAAGGCTGGTGTAGAAGTTTCAAACAAGGCTGTTGAATACATCATTTTTGATCCTGAAGGCGAAGAAAACTTCAAATTTGAAAAGCCATTGGAAGAAAAATTAACAGGCATTTTCGAAAAGAGCGATCTTGACAACATTATCAAAAAAATGGCTTTAACAGCCAAGCATAGGCATACGCAAATTATCCGTGATTCTGACAGAACAGATATGTATAGAAGGCATGAATGATAGTTAATACTTGGGAGGGGTAGTATGGAATATCGTAAAGTGGGAAAATGGGGACTCAAAGTTAGCGAGCTTTCTTTAGGTTCCTGGTTAACTTTTGGAAACCAACTTGACATTGACAGCGCAAAAGAGGCAATGAAAGAAGCTTTCAAGCAGGGGATCAATTTCTTCGATACAGCTGAAGCCTATGCCAGTGGCATGGCAGAGTTCATTATGGGACAGGTCCTCAAAGAATTCAGAAGGACAGATATTGTAGTTTCCACGAAGATCTTCTGGGGTGGCAATGGTCCAAATGATAGAGGGCTTTCAAGAAAGCACCTTCTTGAAGGAACATGGAATTCTTTGAGAAGGCTCCAGCTTGACTATGTAGACCTTATATATTGCCACAGACCAGATCCAGAAACCCCCATAGAAGAAACAGTCCTCGCGATGGATTATATAGTTAGGAATGGATTAGCGCTGTACTGGGGGACTTCTGAATGGAGCGCAGACCAGCTTGAAGCGGCTCATAAAGCATGCAAAGAACTTAATTGTGTGCCTCCCATTGTTGAGCAGCCACTATATAACATGTTATCCAGAGAAAGGGTAGAAAAGGAATATTTACCAATATACGAAAAATATGGAATGGGATTAACAACATTCAGTCCGCTTGCCTCAGGTATTCTTACCGGTAAGTATAACAGTGGCATACCAGAAAACAGTAGATTGGCTCGCTTCCCGTGGCTTAGAAAGAATCTTGAAGAGCGGGGGCTGTTGAGCAACGAAACCCTTGGAAAAGTCAGGGAAATTGGCAAAATAGCCAAAGAATTTAGCGTGAAACTGTCCCAGCTCGCACTTGCCTGGTGTTTGAAAAACCCCAGAGTTAGCAGCGTAATTCTTGGAGTTAGCAATTCAGAACAACTCAAAGAAAACTTGAAAGCCATAGAGGTAAAAGAAAAGCTTACGGAAGACATTATGGAAAAGATAAAGAAGATTCTTGAATGACAGAAAAGCTAAGCAACGGGTTTAGGGTACTGAAAATCGGGTCTGGTGTTTAGTTATTAGTGTTTAGTAAGAATATAACCCAGACCCAATTTTTAATAGAGTGAGCCCGGAATATGGTATTATCTAATAAAACCCCGCAACTGGAGATGAGTATGAAAAAGCCAGAAAATAATATGACCCCAAGAGAAATTTTTGAAACGCTTTTTGACCTGACAAGGGTTTTTACTAAATATTTCTACGAGCAAGTAGAGATAGGTGAACTCAAAACTGCTGAGTTTTTTATTATGTTGCTTGTTCATTTCAAGGGACCCAAAAAAATGCATGAGCTTGCAGATGCTTTCAACATGACACGGGCAAACACAACGATACTTGTAGATAATATGGAGAAGAAGGGGTACCTTGAACGAGAACGTTCAAATGAGGACAGAAGAGTTGTTTATGTTCACATAACAAAGAAGGGAAAGAAACTTTGCGAAAGCATTGTGGATAACTTCAGTAACATGGTCGCTGACTTCCTTGCCAGAGTTCCAAAGGATGATATAGAAGTCATCGAAGATGCATTTGGAAGACTCACAAAACTTTTTGTGAGGGAAAATTAGCGAAGTACGTCTGCAAGAAAGGCATTCCATGCTTGAACAATACAGCCACCTTCAGGCAAAATTTCGGGAATTGACCCGGGCATTCCCCTTTTAAGGGCACTGTTAAGTGCTTCCAGCATTTTAATTTCCAATTCCACATCCTCATAATTTTTCGCAGCTTTCAAGGCAAGAATTGTAGGAAGGCTCCAGACTATTGAATTTTTATCAGTTGGCCCATATTCCCCAGCTTCAAAAATATTCAAAGGCAGAGAATGGATCATACCCTTTTCCGTAAAAAAACCCTCTTTTTTCATCCTTTTAATAACCTTTTTCCCGAGTTCTTTCGGAACTAGTCCAAAAGTCAGTGGATAAATCTGAATAAAATGCCCTTCAAAAAGCCTTTTTTCACCAGAAACAGCATCATAAAAAAGCTCCCCGTTGTTCCATATATTCGGAAAATTCCCTTGTAACTTTTCTAGCAACACTTTTGCCTGAGCACTATATCTTAGATGATTTATTAAACCGGTATCATTGAGTTCGAGCATTAAAGCGTAAAACCAACTCGCCGTATCAAGCATGGCAAAATTTGACGTTCCTGGAACTTCGACTACCCCTTCGCCAACAGGATAACCGTCATCGTTCAAAATGTTAAATAGCTTTTCGAAGGCTCTATCCACAAGTTCCATAAGATAAAGTTCATCTGTAAGAGAAACATATCGGGTAACCAAATAAGCAAAGGCTGGGATTTCATTTGTTCTGGCTTTGGCATAAACATGGCCCGTTAGTGTCACTTCATGGGGGGCTACACCATTCCCATGCTTGGCCAGATTTTCAATCGATGCTTTTACTAGCTCTATCTGAGGAGTGTGTAAAAGGCCCAGGCCGGTATAAACACTGTCAATCCCAAACCACCAGGGAAATTCGGGCAATCCTGCCGCATAGCCTTCTCCTGACTCTCTCGCGAAATAAAGATCCAGCGCGTTAAGCTGTACCCAAAATGTTATGTCTTTCCTGTATTGCGGCAGGTATCTCGAATAAAAGCTATTTTTTGCATTGACTATTTCATCAAAGGAAAAGCCAATGCCATGATCACAAATAACGCAAGTTAAAGGATTTGAGCTCGGGGTGATTATTATTTCCCGATCCCGTATGCCTATTAGCGAAGTGTTTGTATGAAGAACAAATTTCCTTTTGGCATTCAGGGATATTGTTACTACTGCGCCGGTACGCTTTCTTTTTATTTTGAGAACCGGATTAAAACTTTCATGTTTAAGCCAGGTTGCGCTGGGATCAACGCAAATTTTGAGAACATGTTCTGGTTGGTAATTCGATAGCTGCACAGAAAATGCAGGTTCGTTTGGATGAGCTGCGAATTCGAGCTGAGTTTCGCCAAATATGAGAGATTTATGATAAATGTTGTTCACGAACTTGTCTGAAACAAGTACTTCGCTCCCTTTTAGGAGAGTAATTGAAGAAATTAAACGTGTATTATCAATCCAGAGACCACCCATTTTACCTTTTACATGCCAACCGATATTCTCATTCTTCCCGTTAGCACGTCCAGTGTAATATGTCCTTCTGCCACTCTCATAAAAAAGAAAGTTCATTGTATCATCCCTTCAAACCAGTAGACACACTGCTTTCCACAAAATATTTCTGAAAACTCAAGAAGATAATTATCATAGGTATGGTCATGAGAATTGAAGCAGCCATCATATACTGCCAAAAAGTATAATAACTCGTTCTGTAAAAGTCTAGTCCCACAGTCAGTGTGTACATATTTTTGTCAGAAGTCATTAGAAGCGGCCACAGAAAGTCGTTCCATGTGCCTACAAAGGTGTATATTGCCAATGCGGCTATGGCTGGTTTGGAAATAGGCAGAACAATCTTTGTATAGGTTTTGAATATAGATGCCCCATCTATTTTAGCGGCTTCTTCTAACTCCCGGGGAATACCCATAAAGAATTGCCTCATGAGAAAAAGTCCGAAAACTCCCGTAAGCTTTGGTAAAAAAAGACCATAATAGGTGTTTACAAAACCGAATTTCACCATCAAATTGTAGTTTGGGATCATGGTAACATGCCCCGGAACCATCAACGTCGCGAGAAACATGGTAAACCAAAAGTTTTTTAGTGGAAAATTCAACCTTGCAAAGGCATAGCCCCCTAGCATGTCGAAGATCAAGTGCCCCAGAGTAACCATGACCGCGTACAAGATCGTATTTAAAATCCAGCGGGCATAAGGGGTAATTTGAAAAATTTGGAGGTAGTTTCCTATTGTCGCGGGTGCGCTGAAAACTTTTGGCGGCCATTGAAAGATATTGATATCAGGTGGCCATTTCATGATGTCCACACCGCGTTCTATTCCCTGTTCATCTTTATATTTCATTGGGGTTATAGATACTAACCCGGACCAGATGAACGGGAAAAGGGAAACAGCTGCATAGGCTATAAGAATCACATATGAAATTGTCAGGCCTATTTTCCACTTTTTATTCATGCAATTCACCCTTCTTAGAAATACGCTTCTTCTTTTATGAACTTTCTTTGTAATGTTGTAATGAGCAATATGATAAGGAATAAGACCATGGCTATTGCCGAGGCGTATCCCATATTGTGGTACTCAAATGCATTTTTGTAAATGTAATAGGAAATAGTGATATTTCGCATGTTTTTTATGAGAAAATAAATCTGGTCAAATACTTGCATACAGCCTATTATCCCCATAATTGAAACAAAAAGGATTTGGGGCCGTAGGAGTGGAAAGGTGATCTTCCAGAACCTTCTCCAGAATTTTGCACCATCTATTTCAGCAGCTTCATAAATCGTTCCAGGTATTCCCTGTAAGCCAGCTAGAAAGGTAACCATAAAATACCCTGCGGTTGTCCAGATGTTTAACACCATAATCGCTCCAAGTGCTGTATTAGGGTTATTAAGCCAATCAATGGGTTGCATGCCAAAGTATCCCAGCAATCTGTTTAGAACCCCGGGCTTTGAATATATTAGCCAGAATATCATGGATATAGCCGCAGAAGAAGAAATGGAAGGAATAAAAAAAACAGCTTTAAAAAAGCCACGCCCTCTTATCTTCATATTGGCCGCTACTGCAAGTAATATAGCTAGAAGAGTTTGAACTGGAACAACGATAACTGAATAAACGAAAGCATTTTTCAAGGAAATCCAGAAATACTGGTCTTTAATCATCTTCTTAAAATTGCTGAGACCTAAAAAGTCTGGGATATATCGCTTAAATAAATTACTTTCAGCCTTCATGTATTTTTCCATAAATTTCGAAACTGTCATCTCTTCTTTCAACTTACCAGCAAGAAAATCCTTTATGAGTCTTTCTGAGTCGAGATACTTCCTTATAGCTTCAATTTGTTTATCATTCAAATTCACTCCAACATCATAGAGAACAAAGTCCACTGGATTAAAAAAATTGGCAATTTCTTCATAAGAGACATCCTCTTCATCTGGAAAAACGGCGGTATGGAACATCATGGCTTCTTCCGGAATAAAGCGCATTTTGAATTTCTGGGCTTCTGTTGGCTGGTAATTTGTGAAGCTGTAATAAAGCCCTGCAAAAACAGGGTAAATCGTAAAAAGCAATATTGAAATAATTATAGGTGCCGCAAAGATATAACCTGCAATAGCTTCTCTGGCTTTTGAACTAAGTTTCACACCTATCACCTCAGGAAAACGGGCCGCAGAATCCTGCGACCCGCAAAGATCATTATTCAGAGACCCAGCTCATGTAGTTGGTTTGAATCTCATTTAAGGCTTGTTCAAGGCTTATTTTATCGTAGAAGAGATCTTTAAGTTTGCTATTGATCTGATCGTTAGCTTTGCTAAAAATTCCGCTTGGTGTAGGAACTCTCCACGGAATAGCATATGCTGCTCCAGCGTAGAACGCTTCTTTCATGGGATCGGTATCAGTAGCAGCTATAGATTTTCTTGAAGCGAGAACCCCGGCCCCTTTGACAAACATCTTTTGACCTTCCTTTGTTAAAAATTTGACTACTTCCCAGGCAGCATCTCTATTTCTTGTGTTCCGGTTAATGGACCAGGAAACTGTGTAAACCATAGTTGCATGGTTGATTAGATGAGGCATCTCAACAATACCGGTTTTATCCACCACGTCTGGGTATTGTCCCCTAAGGTAACCAAGGGTCCATGGACCTGTCATAGCCATAGCCACTGCTTCCTTGCCGAAAGCTTCACCAATCCAACCCGCTCCAAGGTTCGCAGGTTCCTGCGCCACTTTATATTTGTTTACCAAATCAAGATAGAACTGAATGGCAAATCTGGAATTAGGTTCTGTCAATCCCGTGTTGAGATCACCTTTGACAAGCTCACCGTTGGCAGCTATCACAAAGGGAATCAAACGGTTGAAATCAGGTGCAAGCACCAGAGGAGTTTCAAAGCCCTTTCTCTTTAGCTGGAGTGCTTTGTCAAGGAAATCGAACCAAGTATCTTCGCTTGTGGGATATTCCACGCCATATTTGTCAAAGATTTCCTTGTTATAGTAGAGCGCAAGTGTAGAAAAGTCCTTTGGAATACCATAGATTCTCCCTTTATAAGAAAACGCCTGTACAAGAGACGGGTAGAAATCATCGATGTCAAAATTATCCCTTTTTATGTACAGATCCAGAGGAAGAAGCATGTTTTGCCTTGCCATTTCTTCAAACCAGAAGGTATCTACGTAGAATATGTCTGGAGCAGTGCCTGCAGAGAACTGAGTGATGATCATTTGCCTGAAATCCCCTGGAATAGGGGTCCACTCTACTTGAATGTCACTATGTGTCTCATTGAATTTTTCTACTATGGATTTGATAACGCCTTCTTCAATGGGGTTTCCAGGCCAACCACTGATCTTGATGTTTATAACGGCGAGCGCACTAACAGAAAACGCAAATATTACCAGTAGAACCAAAAGCTTTTTCATAACTAACCCTCCCTTTTTTAAAAGTTTAAAGCTCGATTTATGGTAAAAAGCGTACCAATAGACCAGAGCTGAGGGGAACAACTCGCGGGGTATTCAACAATATCCCCATTTGCTTCTTCTTTGGAAAGCCCGCTGAAAAGCTCGGGAAGTCTTCTGTCATCAAACTTTTTCATTGCTTCAAGTAATGCTGAGGAAATTTTTTTTGCTTCCAGGGTGTAGCCGTGCTTTAGCAGTCCCATTATTATTATTGAATTGTCATGAGGCCAGACACTTCCATTGTGATATGAAAATGGATTGTACCTCTTCATATAGCTGGAAAGTGTTCTAACTCCCCAACCGCTGAAAAGTTCAGGAGAAAGCAGTCTTTTCACCACCGGGTCAACCTTGTCATCGTCAACAATACTGGTGAAAAGGCATTGACCGGGGTTAGAACTTATGGAATCTACCTTTCGCTTGTTTCCATCCAGAGCAAGGGCAAAATATTCTTCGTCTTCCAACCAAAAGTCTCTGTTGAAGTTGTGTCTCAGCGTTTTTGCCTTTTCGAGAATGATAGGTATTCTTTCCCTCTTTCCAAGACGTTCATAGATGTAAACAAGTGAGTGGTACGCCTGATATAAATATCCCTGTACTTCAACAAAAGCAACAGGGGGACGAGCGAGCTCTCCACTTTTAAAACTCACTGAGTCACCAGAATCTTTCCAGCCTTGTGTTTGTAATCCGCGTTCAGAAACTGGCAAATACTCAACATAGCCATCGCCATCGGCATCTCCGTATTCGTAAATCCATCTTTCTGCTGCTTCGATATTTGAAAGCAATTTCTTGACTGTTTCAAAGTCATCTGTCGATTTTAAGTATTCACCTGCGAGGATAATGTAAAGAAGAGTAGCGTCAATAGTACCGTAGTAGCTTCCAAAGGGAATCTGGTTGTTGAGCGAAAGATAATTGAGTCTCGCTTCATGGATGATCTTTCCCGGGGTGCTATCTCTGAAGTCATCCACTTCGTTTGCTTGAAAAACCCCAAGAACCTTGAGAACCGTTTTCGCAATTTCAGGAAGATCATTTAACGTTTGTAGAGCAAATATCAAACTATCTCTGCCAAAAATTGTGGCGTACCAGGGAAGCCCGGCAGCGGGAAAATCACCATATCTGGTGGGTATCATAAGCATCTTCAAATCCCCGATAGATTCTTTAATTGTGGTAGGCAGGTTGTCAATGGACTTTCCAGAGAACTTTACCGGTCTATCTTCAAGCATTTTTTTGAGCAAGCTTTCACTTTTCAACACTTTATGAAAATGCAAATAACCACTTAATTCTATCGATTCTCCCGGCCCTAAAGCGTAATACCCGGAGGGAAGCACTTTCTCAATATTGTAAAAAGCTGTGGCATCTTCATGTTCAAGTCCTTTATCACTATGCATTTCAGAATCCGCTTTTTCTTCAGAGAGGCCAAAATAAGAATCGTTCTGCTCCCTGACTACGAAAATATCCTCATAACTGCACTTTAGCACATAATTCAAGTTTATATCTACACTTCCACCGGAATAATTGTTTAACCTGAGCTTTATCAGAAGTCGGTTTCCTGAAAGTGATATTGTCTCTTCAAGGAACACATCAAAATGACTTGAAAGAGGCGAAGAACGAAGCA
>NZ_CEYIHJ010000020.1:0-5359 GCF_982836095.1 Kosmotoga sp. | reverse complement strand
ACTTAAATTTCGTCTGAAGTTTCCTTGGGCGCTTGTCAATTTCAAGTAATAAAGCTGAACAAAATCTTGTGTCCTCAAGATAAAGTCCTGCTGCTGGGTCTTTGCCAGAATCGATTATTCCTTCATTGCTGCAAATAAGCATAAGATTACCATTTTTTACTATCTTCATGGTTTACCTCCGATGATTCTCGAATTATCAGCTCTACATCAAGAACTTTTCTGGGAAATTCTTCACTTTCAAGGCAAGCTATGATGGAATCAGCTACTGTGTATCCAACCTTCTCAATGGGTTGCCTAACTGTAGTTAGGGTGGGACTTGTCATTGCCGCTTGTGGAATGTCATCAAAGCCTATTACAGGGACATCTTTCTCCATTTCTTTTAGTGCTTTGAGAGCTCCCATAGCCATGAGGTCAGAAGCGGCAAAAACCGCATCGAATTCTCCTTCAAAGCTTTTAGTCATTTTATAACCAGAATCCTCTGTGAAACTGCCATTGAGTATAAAAGAATCATCTACCTCAAGGCCATATTTAAGGTGGGCATCTAAATATCCCCTGGCGCGCCAGATGGAAACGCTCTGATTTGCAGGTCCGTTGAGAAAAAGGATTTTTCTGCATTTCTTTTTTAGAAGATACGAAACTGCTTTGAAAGCGCCTCCCATGTTGTCGGTATCGATAAATGGAATCTCTTCGCCATTTACCGCTCTTCCGACAACAACGAATTTTGCATCACGCGTTTTGAGGAATTCAACACGTTCATCTTTTTCTTTAAGATCCAGTATTATAAAGGCGTCAACGATCTTTCTGTCTAAAAAGGTTCTGTAAATTTCCACAGGATTTTCATCAGGTTCTTCTATGGTTAACAACAATTGATAGCCATCTCCCGAAAGCCTTTTGGTTGCTTCTCTGAGAAAAATGGAAAAATACGGAAAATTAAAAACATAATCTGTGGAATGGGGAATTATCGTACCTATTAGCCCTGTTTTTTTGCTTCTTAAGCTCCTCGCTACATGGTTTGGCACATATTCAAGTTTTTCAATGACTTTCATAACCTTTTCTCTTGTTTTCTTTGAAACTGAGGGCGAGCCATTTAGCACTCGGGAAACCGTTGCCGTTGAAACGCCTGCTTTTTTTGCCACTGTTGAAATATTAAGCTTCACAAAATCACTTCCCACCGTAATGTAATCGATTACAATGTAATCGATTACATTATAGCAAATACTTGTAAAATAAAAAAAAGTAATGAATGGAGTTTACAAGCAAAGAGCAAAGAATAGATCCATTGAGAATTGATTAAATTCGAAATTCCATGTTTTTATATTTGCCGTATTGGGTTGTAATGGAATATAATTATACAAAATTTCAAAGAAAGGGGTTTTTTAAGTGAATAATAATTGGTGGAAAAACGCTGTGATTTACCAAATTTATCCCAGAAGTTTCAAGGATAGTAATAATGATGGGATTGGTGATTTGAAGGGAATTGCCTCAAAACTCGACTATATAAAAGGGCTTGGTGTTGACGCCATCTGGTTATCTCCAATTTATAAATCACCTATGAAAGATTTTGGGTATGATGTATCTGATTATTGCGATATCGACCCGATTTTCGGTTCAATTGACGATTTTGATAAACTTCTTGAACAGGCACACAAAAAGGGGTTGAGAGTTATTCTTGATATGGTAATCAACCATACTTCTGATCAGCATCCATGGTTCAAAGAATCAAGATCTTCGCGGACTAATCCAAAAGCTGACTGGTATATCTGGGTTGATGGTGAGAAGGGAATCCCGCCAAATAACTGGCTCTCGTACTTCGGTGGAAGCGCTTGGGAATGGGATGAGAACAGAAAGCAGTATTATTTGCATCTCTTTGCCAAAGAACAGCCAGACCTTAATTGGCGAAATCCTGAAGTAAAAAGGGAACTGTTCAATATAGTTAAGTTCTGGCTTGACAAAGGTGTTGATGGATTCAGGTTTGATGTGGTGAATCTCTTTTACAAAGATGCTAAATTGAGGAACAACCCGCCAAAAAAGAAAAAGACAGAGATTGACTTTGAAAACTATTACAATGTGTTCACCAGGGACAGGCCAGAAACATTGCTTGTCATTGAAGAACTTCAAGAGCTCATAGAGAGTTACAGAGATAGGGTTACAATCGGAGAAGTTGCGACAGATCTTGGCGTGATACAGTACTTTGAATATACAAAACCCGGTAGGTTGAACCTGGCGTTTAATTTTGAGTTTAAAGACGTGGAGAAATTCAGCGCTAAGAGTTTTAAAGAAGTGGTGGAATTCACAGAAAAAGTCTTTGAAGATGCCGCCTGGCCCAGTTATGTATTGGGAAACCACGATTCAGCAAGGTTCATATCAAAATTTTCAGATGGGAAACTGGAAGAGGAACGCGCTAAGTTGCTTGCCACAATGCTTTTAACACTGAGGGGAACTCCCTTTATTTATATGGGTGAAGAGATTGGCATGAGAGAAGGTGAAATCCCCTTTGAAAAGCTCCAAGATCCGCTTGGGTTGAACCTCTGGCCAAAGCACAAAGGGCGTGATGGTTGTAGAACTCCAATGCAATGGGATGAAAGTGATTATGCAGGATTTTCAACAGTTGAACCATGGCTTCCAGTAAATTCTGATAAAAACCACGTAAATGTGAAAAGACAGGAAAAAGACCCTGATTCTATGCTTAATTATTACAAAAAGCTGCTTAGCCTTAGAAGAAAATCCAATGCTTTGAAGCTGGGGGACTACATTTCCATAGAAACGGATAATCCAGAAGTATATGCTTATTTAAGAGTGTTTGAAGATGAGAGAAAGCTTGTAATTCTCAATTTCAATGCTGAAAGCGTGAAAGTGAAATTAAATCTTCCAAAAGAGGAAAAACACAATATTGTTTTTGGAACTCACAGAACAAAAGGGGTCATAAATAATCTGGTTGAGTTAGATCCTTTTGAAGTTCTTATCTCAGAGTAAAGAAAGCCCCTGAAAGGGGCTTTCCTATTAATCTAAATTGGTTTTTACCGATTTCGAAAGATTCCTCGGTTTATCGGGGTTCAGCCCTTCAGTGATGGCTTTTTTATACCCGAGGTAAAAGAGAGGGATTACCCTCAATGGAACCTCAAATCCTTTTTGATTCTCAAGATCAATATCACCACCGGGCCCGATTTCAAGAACGTAAGCTCCCATCATTTTCAGCTCTTTTGCCAGGTCTTTTTCTTGTTTTGTACCCATTGATTGAAAGACAACGATAGTTCTTGAAGAGAGGTTTGAAATCGGTCCGTGCCTATATTCCAATGGCTCATGGAATTCCGTTGGCTGTTGTGCCATCTCCTGAACTTTTAGGGCTCCTTCTTTCGCAACACCGTAGAGTTCTTCAAATCCAAGAAAAACAAAGTGATTATATTTGGCAAGGTCTATACCATCTATGACCTTAACACTTCTATTTAACACTGTTTCCGCATCTTCTGGTGTAATATTTCCACCAATCTCTTTAAGAAACAAATAAAGTATTGCGGAGAAAGAGCCAGTCATTACTATGCTCTCTTCGTTAGCATAATCCAGAGCTATTGACTCATCGCAAACCTTCAGAAGTTGAGATGAAGGCACACAAGAAATGCCCAGAGTTTCAAAGCCAGATTTTTTTAGTTCAGATGCTGCAAAAACCGTTTCCGAGGATTCTCCTGTTCGTGAAAGCAATATGGCCTTGTCCAAAAATGGAACATTCCCTCTAACAACAATCTGTCCGCCGCTGATTACCTCTGCTCTGTAATTATGTTTGGTGAGAATTCTCGATAGAATCAACCCGAGGTTATACGATGAGCCACAACCAACGAAAAGGTACTTGTAGTCTCTGTATAATTCTACGAAAAGCTCTTCAGTTTCCTCAAACAATTCGGGAATTCTTAAAATCTCCTTGAGTGTGTACATTGCATCTCCTCCTTTAGAGCAGTAAATTAATTTAGCATTATTATGAAAACGATTTACAGGAAACTATGTAACCCGGTAATGGTAAATCTGTTTTCGAAGTATTCGGTGAATCCTTCACGGATAACCGATAGTACAGCCTGTGTTACACAGCGCAGGACATCTTTTTGTCCTATTTAGTACTATTTATTGGATGTCCGTTAAGATCAGTCATATATTGATTTGCCCTTGCTGTCAATTGCAACAAGCAAAGGAAATTCCTTTACTTCCAATCTATAAATAGCTTCTGGACCGAGTTCTGGAAAGGCGATTATCTCTGCTTCCACAACTTTTTTTGAAAGAGCCGTTGCTGTGCCACTCGAGGTGATAAAGTACACAGCGGAGTATTTTTTACTGAGTTCTTTCACATATTCATTCCTTTTTCCCTTGCCGATTGTTGCCTTAACCCCTAACTTTAATAGCATTTCAAGAAACGGGTCCATCCTGATGGAAGTGGTAGGTCCTATGGCCCCAATTACAGATCCAGCAGCTTTTCTTGCCGGCCCAGCGTAAAAGACAATTTTTCCTTCCAAAGAAAAAGGAAGTTGGTCTTTGAATTCGAGAACTTCTCTTATCATTTTTTGGGCAGCATCGCGCATTACTATAAGTTCTCCACAGTATTGGATCATTTCTCCGGCTTTAAGTTCAACTATCTTCAATTGTGAACCTTCCTTTCCTACACAGATAGCAATCAACTGAAAGGGCGACAGGTAAAGTAGCTATGTGTGTTGGATAGTACTCTACGCTGACAGAATATGCACTCATGCCATTACCCAGCCCCTGGTAACCGAGTTTCAAAGCATTTATTTCCTTCAGTAGTTCTTCTTCCAGAATCCTATAAGCTTCTATGTGGTTTCTCTCTTCAAAGTCTTTAGTCAAAGCAAGTTTTGAAAGCAAGAGCGCTTCTTCAGAGGTTCCACCTATACCAATTCCCACATGTAGTGGGGGGCAGGCATTTACGCCAAAGGTCTTCAGATGACCAAGAATTTTTTCCTTTAGGTCCTCAACATTTGATGAGGGGCGCATCATGAACAGCGCGCTTAAATTCTCACTTCCGCCCCCTTTTATCAAAAACCTTATCTCCAACTGTGCACCTTCGATCATGAAGAGATGGCAGATTACTGGTGTATTATCTCCTGTATTTTTCCTTCCAAAAAGAGGATCAGCAACTACGGAGCATCTGTATGGCTGGGAAGTGTAGATATCTCTGACTGCACGCTCAAATGTTTTGCAGAGAGGCTCCTCCAATCTCACTTCGTGGCCAAGAAAGACAAAGAACTCTACCATTCCTGTGTCCTGGCACAAAGGAAGACCTTCTCTTTGGGCGATTTTCATATTTTCCAAAATAATCTCTGCGAAGGGACCTTTATATTTTTCCGCTTCTTTTCGAACCAGT
>NZ_CEYIHJ010000019.1:0-19570 GCF_982836095.1 Kosmotoga sp. | reverse complement strand
GTAGCGGGTTCTCAAAAAGGGTTTATGCTTCCACCGGGACTAGGCTTCATAACGTTCAGTGAGGACGCCTTGGAAAAAGCCAAGCAAAATAAAACACC
This sequence comes from Kosmotoga sp., assembly GCF_982836095.1. Lineage (NCBI taxonomy): Bacteria > Thermotogati > Thermotogota > Thermotogae > Kosmotogales > Kosmotogaceae > Kosmotoga > Kosmotoga sp. Next base: position 19,472 of record NZ_CEYIHJ010000019.1, on the reverse strand, counting down.
GAGTTATTACTTCAATGCCTTCGCTTACAAAAAAAATCCCGCTCCCTATACACCAGCTGTTAATCTCATTTATCAGTTGAAAAAAGCGGTGGAAATGCTCAAAGAGGAGGGTATGGAGAATGTCTGGGAACGTCACAGGATTCTCGCTGATGCTACCCGGGCTGGAGTTAAAGCCCTCGCTCTTGAGCTTTTCTCAAAACGTCCTGGTAATGTTTTGACAGCTGTTAAAGTACCGGAAAACGTCGATGGTGGAAAACTGGTTTCACTCATGCGAGACGAATATGGCGTAACGATTGCCGGAGGGCAGGGAAGCATGAAAGGTAAGATCTTCCGAATAGCTCACCTGGGTTATATGTCAAAGTTTGATACGATAATCGCTATCTCGGCACTTGAAATGGCTCTCAGAAAATTGGGCTATGATGTCGACTACGGTACAGGCTTGAAGGCAGCTGAAGAGGTCTTTGAGAGGGAGGGAGTCTGATGTTTAGACTTCATGTTAATGATCCTCTTTCCAACGATGCCATGGAACTGCTGAAATCTTCTGGACTTTTTGAATTAACTGCAGAGCACCTTGATAAAGAACAACTTATCAACAACATAGGCGACGTTGAATTTCTCGTTGTGAGGAGCGCCACTAAGGTGACCTCTGATGTATTAAATGCGGGGAAAATGCTGAAGGTTGTAGGCCGAGCCGGAACCGGGCTGGATAACATAGATGTTGAAACAGCAAAAAAACTGGGGATAAAGGTTTACAACACTCCAGGTGCCAATGCCATATCCGTGGCAGAATTAACCCTTGGCCTTTTACTTGCATTGGTGCGTCATATTCCTCGTGGCACTCAAGGGCTCAAAGAAGGAAAATGGGAAAAGAAGGCACTAAAAGGAAACGAGATTTTTGAGAAAACTCTTGGTATTGTTGGTTTTGGAGCCATAGGAAAAGAAGTAGCGAAGCGTGCTGCAGCCTTTGGAATGAAGATCATTGCCTATGATCCTTTTGTTAAAGAAACGGAATTGCCCGTGCGTTTGACTGAAGAGCTGAATGATCTACTGAAGGAAGCCGATGTTATCACTCTACATCTACCTTTAACTGAAAACACAAAACACTTTATTGGTGAGAGCGAATTTTCAAACATGAAAGACGGTGTTATAATTATTAATGCTGCCAGAGGAGGCATTGTGGATGAGCAAGCCCTGTACAATGCTTTGATAAGCGGGAAGATTTCAGGAGCTGCTCTTGATGTCTTCGAGGTTGAGCCACCAATCGACGAATTGAGAAGGAAATTGTTGGGATTGGACAACGTAATTGCCACTCCCCATGTGGGTGCAAGTACTCACGAAGGGCAGGCACGTGTTGGAATGTTGATGGCTAAAAGGCTCATTGAGGTCGCTAAAGAAATGAATTCCCTATAAAATTCAAATGGAGGTGTAGTAATGAAGGTTTACATTGACAAAGATGCTTGCATTGGTTGTGGAGTTTGTGAAGGGCTATGCCCGGAAGTATTCAGAATGACTGACGATGGAAAAGCCGAAGTAATCGTTTCTGAAACAGAGGCCTCCTGTGCCCAGGATGCAGCTGATTCCTGTCCTGTTCAAGCAATTAAAGTAGAATAGTTTCTGAATTTTTACCTAAATATTCGGGGGTGGTCGCTTTGACTACCCCCTTTTATAGTGGAACACAAAAATGAACCATTTTTATTGAATGTAAAATCTGGTATTATTGTTTTAGCTTCAACTTCTTTACTCTTTACTTTTCCTGTTGCGGTGCTTCAGGGTTACTATTCTTCGGAGGTTATTGTGTCGCATAGGATTATCAGAATACTCGAAAAAAAGCTCTCAAAGAAAACCTGGGACAACTGGTTTACAACCTTGGAGATCAAAGAGATCACGGGGGATAAGGTAATATTCAAAGTGGGGAACCTTTTCGTAAAAGACTGGCTTCAGTCAAGATATGGAAAGGTTATACATCGTGCTATTCATGAAGCCCTCGGAAAAGACCTCAATTTTGAGATCATTTACGAATCTCCTTCAAAAGAAGTTTTCGAAGCCAATGAATATAAAGGACCCTTAGTCAAAAAGAAGCCGCTTATATTGTCTGAGCTCAACCCTGAATATACATTTGAAAACTTCGTTGTGGGCACAGAGAACAAAGCGCTATTTGAGGTAGCGCAGGAAATCTGCAGAAAGCCTGGCAAGTTCAACCCCTTTTTCATTTACGGTGGCGTTGGATTGGGAAAAACACATCTATTACAGGCAATAGCACATAGAATACTTGAGTTGTTCCCTGAGAAAAAGGTTTTGTACATCACCAGCGAACAGTTTATGAATGATATGGTAGATTCCATTAAAAGGGGATCAATCCGGGATTTCAGATTTCAATACAGGAAAAAAGCGGATGTCCTTCTCATAGATGATGTTCAATTTCTCATAGGTAAAGAGGGAACACAACGAGAACTCTTCCATACTTTTAACGAACTGCACGATGCAGGGAAGCAAATTGTTATTTGCTCCGACAGAACTCCTGATGAGCTGAATGGTTTTCCAGATCGCTTGATTTCTCGTTTCCAGATGGGCATGGTTATGGAAATCTTGCCGCCTTCCCGCGAAACCAGATACGAGATAGCAAAACGCCTTGCGAAGAGAGAATCAGTCGATCTCTCCGATGATGTTGCAATGGAACTCGCGAGCAAAATAGATGGCAACCTGAGGCGATTGAGGGGAGCGATAATCAAGTTGATCATCCAGAGCAGTATGTACAAAGAGGAAATAGACCTCTCTTTTGCCAGGCAAATTATAGGTTCTTTTCAAACCGACAGTTCCAGAGTAAGACCATTAACCGATGTTGATAGGTTGCTCAAAGCAGTAGAGAAAGTTATGGGTGTTACCCCTGAAGAAATTAAAGGCACTTCCAGAACGAAAAATGTGGTAAAAGCCAGGCAACTTTTCATCTATATCCTCAAACAAGAATATGGTAAAAGTGTACAGGAAATCGCACAGGTCATAGGCAAGAAGCACTCTACTGTTATTCATTCGGTAAAACAGATAGGCAATAGTGTGCTGAAAGACAACAAATACATCAAGGGTTTGATATCGGAAATAAGCAACACGGTGACTACTGATTTTGCAGCCAGTTGATTTCATCTTTTTGGCTTCTTGCCATGAGCTCTTCGATAGCTTGCCAGGGATTTTTGCCTTCAAAGATTACTTGATATACTTTGCTTGATATGGGTAACTCAATGTTAAAACGTTTTGCAAGCTCGTGAACAGCCCTGCTGGTAGGTACACCTTCGGCTACAGTTTTCCGGCTACGAAGAATTTCGTCGATCTTCTTTCCTCTAGCAAGCTCTTCGCCAACCGCTCTGTTTCTACTGTATTTTCCGGTGCAGGTTACAATGAGATCACCAATTCCAGCCAGCCCGCCAAAAGTTTCAGGCTTCGCGCCTAAGCAATTGCCCAGCCTTATGAATTCTACTATTGCCCTGGTTATCAGGGAAGCTTTTGTGTTGTACCACCCTCCCATACCATCGATAATTCCAGCGGCAATTGCAATCACGTTTTTAAGAGCCCCGGATACTTCTACGCCTATCTGATCGTTGTTACTGTAAACACGAAAATATCTGGTCTTGAAAAGATCTCTTACAAATCTTGCGTCTTCGATCTCCTCAGCTGCCGAAACAACCGTGGTGGGAATCTCCTTTGCCACTTCATCAGCATAGCTGGGACCTGAAAGGGTTATACAACTATGAGCCCCAAGCTCTTTGAAAAGTTCCGAGGGTCTTTTCAGAAAGGTCAATTCGATTCCTTTGGAGAGGTTGACGATCTTTTTTTCATGGAGATCCACAGTTTCGAAAACCTTTCGTATGAACTGTACCGGCACGGCATTGAAAACCAGGTTGGAAAAACTCATAGCCTGCTGAATATCACCGGTAAATAGGATATCATTTGGCAGAACTATATCTATGTAGTAACTCCTTCTGGATTCATGCAACATGTTCAATAGATCCGCTTCACGCACCCAGAGGAGAACTTCGTGGCCGCTATTGGCGAGTACTTTGGACATGGCTGTGCCCCAGCTTCCAGCACCGATAACGGATATTCTCATTTCAACTCTCCCTTTTAAGCATTTCCGCCAAGTTAAAAACCGCTTCTTTTACCGCTTTAGTTCGGTATGGAAGACCGTGCCCATTTAATCTGACAATCCAGGCTTCTTTGTCGGGTTTTTTCTTTATTTCAATGTAAAACTTTTGCTCAAAGTCACCATCAACGGCGATCGTTTCTACGAGGTAGCGATGATTAAACATATCCTGATATATGTTCTTATAGACATAAGTGGTATTGCTCCCTTTGAAGTGCTTGTTTGTAATCATCTTTAATGCATCTTCATTTATTCCTCCATTGACTAAACGATGAGGCATTTCATCACCTCCACAATATCTCTCAATGTTGGGGGATAAGACTTTCTTTCCGCGCACTCTGAATATATCACGGTTTTCTCGTTTCCATTTTTGCTCGTAACGTGTGTTAACCCCTGCGTCTGGGTTTTTAATAAGTTCGATCTCTTTGAAACAGCCCGTTGCATCAGCACTTTTCATAAAATCAGCGGCAAAGGCCTCATCATCTGTGTACAACTGAAAAAAACCGTCTCTTTTCAAAAGAGCGGCGATGTTATTTAGGAAGTGTTTGTCATTTAATCTTTTACGAGCATGGCCTTTCTTAGGCCAGGGACAGGGGAAGTTCATATAAAAGCCTGAGAAGCTTTCTTTATAAAACAGCTCTTTAGTTCCAAAACGAGCATCAACCAGTATAACCCTGACATTTTCGAGGCCCCTTTTATAGAGCTGCTTTTGTACCTTTACCAGAGAAATTAGGGATAACTCGAGACCAATAAAGGCTTTTTTGGGATTGGTCTCAGCCATTTCAACCAGGAACTCGCCATTTCCGAATCCCACTTCCAAAAAAACGTCAACCTCTTCACCAAAAAGGCTGCTGGGTTTTATAGGGAGAACCATCGATGAGGAATCTACGAAATATTTCAATGCTTTCACATTTACATTCATGTTTTCTCCTCCGCTAAATCTTCTTAGGTATAATAACACGTTCTTTTCTGCATCGGCGTGACAGCTGAATTAAAATATCTTCAGCAGTTTAGACCGAATAAAAGCTGATTACGCTCTTAAAGGACCGGTGAAAGGGTGTTATAATACATTAAATCGGAGGTGAAAACATGGACATAGAACCCTCCAAATTGAAGGTTCTATTTTCAAAGGAGGAAATAGAAAGAACTGTCAAAAGGCTCGCAGAGGAAATATCAGCATACTATTCCCCCCTAACCGATGAAATAACGGCAGTGTGTATTTTGAAGGGGTCAGTTCATTTCTACAGCGATTTGCTGAAGGAAATCGATTTGAAAATAAGGTATAACTTCGTTCATGTTTCGAGCTATTCTGGCATGGCCACCACCGGTAAAGTGCGTGTTAAGACCTGGGTAGATGAATCGTTGACGGGCAAGTATGTGCTTCTTGTTGAGGACATCGTTGACACAGGAAACACACTCAGGTATATCATCAACTATATTTGGAAACAGCGCCCTGCCGATGTGAAATTGGTTTCTCTGCTTGAAAAAACTATCCATGAACACGGTGTGGAAATCGATTTTGTCGGGAAAAAGATAGATGACAAGTTCGTAATCGGTTACGGGTTGGATTACGATGAATTCTACAGAAACCTTCCCTATATAGGTTATGTGCAAAAGGAAGAAGGGTAATTCAACAGTATTCGGTGTTTCGTTGCTGATGTTAATACTTCTTGCCTTGATGAGCACTTACTCTCTAAGCCTGATAAAAGAGTCAAGTGCTGTTGTGCGCTTAAGGCTTGAAAACGCAAAAAAGCTTATAACTGTTGATTCAGCACTTAAGGTGCTGAACTTTTCGAAGAACCATGAAGAGGCTGTAATCCTTGAATTAAACGGGTATACCATCAGGACTTATAAAGATGGCAAAAAATGGTATGTAGAAATTTTCAATGATAGAATCAGGGAAATATACAGTGAATAGCGAATTTGATGTATTTGAATTTTGGAGGTTAAGATGCTTTTTGAAGAGTTCCTTGTCCTTAGCGAGGAACAGCTTGAAGACTTTCTTAAAAACAAACTCCCTCCGTCAGCCCTTTTCAATGAGCTGAATAGGCTCGTTCGGTATATCGATACCGAAGAATTCAAGTGCTTTCCGCATTTAAAGGAATACCTCCTGCCTTTTCTCCGCTATTACTCTGTGCTTCAAAAATTGCCTCCCGAGAGGCAACGAAAACGGGTAGAAAATGGCTTTAAGATGATCCATAAAATGCGTAATGTCTTTCTTCTAACCGGATCAGAAGAAATTGAAGCATTAAAGCAAAACAGGATAAATCCCGAAGCCAGTGTGAAGTTTGCAAAGGGTGTTGGAGAGAACCGCGCAAAGCTATTGCACAAGTTCGGGATAGAAAAGATAAAAGAGCTTCTCTGGTGGTTACCGAGGGATTACGAAGATAGAAGAAAAATCATACCTCTCTCATCCTTACGTCAGGATGAAAAAGTCACCGTGATGGCGGAACTTTTGAATTATTCTGTCAAGCGAGTGAAGGATTACGTGATCATCACCGCCGTTGTTTCAGATGGCTTTGGTCAGATTCTGTTGAAATGGTTTAATCAGGAATATATAACGAGATATTTAAAAAAAGGAGCGAAATACCTCATTACGGGTGTTCCAAAGAAAAACAGCTTTGGTCCTTATGAAATCAACACCCCCGAAATTGAGGAAATCACCGGTGAACCGAAACGAGAAATACTTCCTGTGTACAGTTTAACCAGCGGGCTAACTCAAAGAATAATGAGGCGCATTATCCGTAAAAACATCTCCGTGGTGGGAACCTTTAGAGAATTTATCCCACAGTCAATATTGGAGAAACGAGATCTTCTTCCCAGAGAGCACGCAATGCTGGCTGTGCATTTCCCAAAAAGCCTGTATGAAGCCGATAAAGCCCGCGAAAGGCTTTCCTATGAAGAGCTCTTTCTCTTTGAAGTGGCGCTTTTGCACAACAGAGCAAAAATGAAGAAAAAAGATCTGGGAATCAGCAAACAAATAGTCGGAGAACTTTCCAGACGATTTATTGAAAGTCGCTCTTTTAAGCCCACAGCGGATCAGCTCAAGGTCTATGAAGAGATTAAAGAGGATTTGAAGGCCTCAACGCCAATGAACAGAATGCTTCAGGGAGACGTGGGATCTGGAAAAACTTTTGTAGCAGAATTGGCCATTATAGATAATTTCGAAGCTGGTTATCAGAGTGCCATGATGGTTCCCACGTCTGTTCTTGCGATCCAACAATATGAAAAATTGCATAAAGAATTGGATCATGTTGGTGTAAAAGTTGGACTCTTGGTTGGTTCTATGAAAAAAAGCGAGCAAGATCGGGTTAAGAAACAGCTTGCACTTGGTGAAATCGATGTGGTGATAGGAACTCACGCGCTCATTCAGGAAAATGTGAATTTCAAGGATCTCGGTCTTGTGATCGTTGACGAACAGCACAGATTTGGGGTTAAACAGAGAGAAGCTCTTATGACCAAAGGAACAATGGTGGACACCCTTGTGATGACCGCAACTCCTATTCCACGAACTCTCGCTCTTACAGCATACGGAGATTTGGATGTCTCTACTATCCGTGAAATGCCGCCCGGGAGAGCCCCAGTTAGAACCATGATAATAACGGAAAACAGGCTTTCAGAGCTTTATGCCTTTGTGCGAGAAGAAGTGGCACAGGGGCATCAGTGCTTTTTCATATATCCTTTGATAGAGGAGTCTGAAGTGATGGACCTCAAAGCCGCGACTGAAGCAGCGGAATTTTTGAGCGGTGAGGTTTTTCCTGAGTTCGGCGTTGAACTGCTGCACGGTAAGATGAACGATCGAGAAAAAACGGAAATCATGCAGCGCTTCAAAAAAAAGGAAACCATGATACTTGTTTCTACTTCAGTGATAGAGGTCGGTATTGATATCCCGACTGCCACAGTGATGGTCATTGAACATCCCGAGAGGTTTGGCCTTGCGCAGCTTCATCAACTGCGTGGCAGGGTGGGAAGGAGTTCGCTGAAATCCTATTGTATCCTTGTCTTAAATCGAGGTGTTTCCAGTGAAGCTGCAGAGAGGTTGAGAAAATTTGCTGAAACCAATGATGGTTTTAAAGTTGCTGAAATAGATTTGAGATTAAGAGGCCCTGGTGAGTTCATGGGCACTAGACAACATGGCCTTCCGGACTTCAAAATCGCTGACATCATTCGTGATAGCAAACTGCTTTTTTGGGCACGAGAAGATGCCCTTGAACTGATAAAAGTAGATCCAGAATTGGAAGGAAATTCGCTCATAAAAAAGGAAATCCGCGAGCGCTTTGGCGAAAAGGTATCCCTTATCGAGGTGGGCTGATGCTTAGTATAACAGGCGGAGATTACAAAGGTAGGAAAATTGAAACAACGTCGAGGATGGTTACGAGATACACACCGCAAATGACGCGGAAAGCTTTCTTCGATATTATCAACGTTGAAGGTAAAGTTTTTCTCGATCTCTTTGCCGGAAGCGGGATCATGGGTATTGAAGCTTTGAGTAGAGGTGCTTGGAAAGCGGTTTTTGTTGACAGCTCCAGGTTAGCCTGCGGAACGATAAAGAGAAATCTCAAGCTCTTGAGGATCCCGCCAGATGATTTTGAACTCTATTGCAGAGATTTCAGGAGGGCATTTCCACATTTCCAGGCAAAAGGTATCGAATATGAAGTGGTATTTGCAGATCCTCCTTTTGAGAAGGGATATTTAGATGAACTATTGAAAAATCTCATCAGATATGATTTTGTGATTAAGGGCGGTATAGTTGTGATTGAGGCCCCGGAAAAAAGCGAAATGTTAATAGAGAAGTATACGTCGAATTCAAAACTAAGATTCATTGATGCGAGAAAATATGCTGGCGTATACCTATACTTCATGAAGGTGGTTATGTGAAATTTCTGGCTGACAGAATGCTTGGAAAGCTCTCAAAAAAGCTCAGAATGCTTGGCTTTGATACATTATATTTCAACAATGTAGATGAAAAATATCTCCTCGAGATCATATTGATGGAAGAAAGGATACTATTGACCCGTGATAGAGAACTTCATTCCATAGCTATTAAAAAGGGTTGTAAGAGTTTTTTGCTAAAGTCAAATTACTGGCAATCTCAACTCCGAGCAGTGTTTCAGAGGTTTAAGTTGAGACCCGAGATGGTGAAACCTTTCAGTAGATGTTCTCGCTGTAATGCGGAGCTTGAAGCAGTTTCACCAGAAACAGTTAAGAACGAAGTCCCTGATTATGTGTTCTTCACTCAAGAAGAGTTTCTGCGTTGCAGAGGATGCGGGCGTATTTACTGGAAGGGCACTCATGTACCCAAAATAATGGACACGTTAAGAGATTTTATGGGAGGGCTTTCCCATGATGGATAATGTCTTGAGTTTAATAAATGAGTTGTCGAAAGAGCTCGATGCGGAATTTCAGAAAATCCTCGAAAAAACGGGAATGCATTGCTCACTTTTTCTTTTTGAGAAGTACCGAAAACGTTTAAAGGAATACAGGTCTTCAAGCGGAACTCCAGATAGGCAAATACATTTGAAAGACACAACGAGTTTTCTAAAACCGGGTTTGAAAATCAGAGAGTTTCCGGTAAGGCAGGGTGTTTTGCTTAGAAAAACAAAATTGGCATTGCTTCCGCTTTTTAGAGATGATGCTCTTCTTGGGGCGCTGGTCTTTCAGAAGCCCGAACCCGTTACCGAAAAATTGCCCGATACAGAGAGATTGGCCTTTCTTATAGAATTGCTTATAAGACTTTCCGAGGGATATGAAGCGGCAAGACAACTGGAGATCTCGAAAGAGCTGACGGATATCTGCGAAAGGTGTCACGATGAAGAAGGACTCTTTCAAAGAAGCTTAAACACTGCCATAAAACTCTTGAGAGTAAATCTTCTGGCCATTTACAAGAACAGGGGAACATCTTTTGAATTGCTGAAAACCTTCAATGCGCCAGAGTATTCTTGTGTTGACAGGTTTGAAGCGGAAACCGTCAAAAAGCTCCTTAAGGAAGAGCTTTTCCTTTCTTCGCGTGAGCCCGAGCTTGCTGCGAAGCTTTTTGGAAAGAGCAAGGTAAAGTCTTTTATTGCTGCACCCTTGTATTTCAACGAAGATCTTGAAGGTGTCTTTATAGCGGCAGATAGAAAAGAAAATCCCATGGAATTCAGGATACACAAGCACCTTGACGAAAATGATGTCGAACTCCTTCACGATCTTTCTCATCGTTTGGCCGTTTCTCTGAGCAGAATAAGGCTCAAAGAAAAACTCGAAAATGAACTTAAGAGGTTGAAGGATCTTCAGAAAGAAAACCAGGAATACATCGAGCTCCAGAGATTACAGCTCAGAAGGCTTAACGCGCTGCACAAGATAAGCCAGGCTATGCGTGCAACATTTTCCAGAGCGAGGATTATCAAGACTTTACTTTTAAGTGTGGTAATCGAGGAAGGCCTGGACTTTGATCGTGCGTTGTTTCTCGAGCGCGATAAAGAAAGCCTTTTTTTAAACCCTCTTTATTCCCTCTTACGTAAATGTGCGAAAAAACTGATGGGGTCAACTACCAATTATAATGACCTGCATCAGTTCTTGATGGAAGCTTCTCTCAAAGAACTGGATTGCCTAGAAAAACTTGACTCCGTCAAGGGGCTCTCATACTCTGGAAATAAGCTTTTGGAAAGGGTTGTACTACGAAAGAAAACTGTTCATGTAACGCCAGAAGTCCTGGATGTAAGAAAAGAAGAATTATATCAGTTGAAAGCCCTCGTGGGTGGAAAAGAGTTCATCATTGTGCCTGTATCCGGCCAACAGGAAGTAGAAGGGGTTCTTGTAGTTGAAAAAAAGTCATCTCAGGATAAGAGCTTTTGCACGACTTTTGAAATATTGGAACTTCTTGCGGATAGCGCAGGGCTGAGTCTTGAGCTTGCTGAAAATTATGACCATCTCTTACAGATCACAAAATCTCTCGAGGATGAAAAGGAACTCTCGAATTATTATCGGACCTTTTTAACAAATATACTCCAATCACTGGAGACTTCGATCGTCGTTTTCGATAGGGAATTGAATGTAACCGAGGTAAATCGAAGTGCTGAACGCCTCTTGAAAATGCCAAGAGAGATGCTTATCAGGCACAACATCAAATCCTTCGAAAAAATCTTTGCACCTTTCCTTCCCTTGATTGAAGAGGTTGCGATAAGCGGAGAAACACTCTTTCTCACAGGAAGACGCCTTCCAGCTCTGGGCGATGTCGTGCTGGACATCCGTATTCTGCCACTCTTTGAACAATCAAGAATTGCCGGTGTTATTCTCTCCATGAATGATGTAACCGAAAGATATAAGCTGGAGGAAGAGCTCAAAAAAAGGGAAAAACTGTCAACACTTGGAGAAGTTTCTGCAAAGATAGCCCATGAAATCCGTAACCCTATTAGCGTTATTTCAGGATTTGTAAATCGACTGAAAAAAGCCCCTACAAAGGAGAAAGTAGAAAAGTACTCTGATATAATTCTGGAAGAAATGAAGAGGTTGGAAAAGATCGTTACCGAGGTTCTCGAATATTCGAGAAGCAGTCCAGAATCGTTGTTTGAGAAAATATCTGCGTATTCTCTCTGTGAAGAAGTAATTGACGAATACCAGGTATACGCCTTGGAAAAAGGAATAGGATTAATTCTTGAAGGGGACAAAAATGCGAGCTTTTTCGGCAACAAAAACCGTATCAAACAGGTTATAATTAATTTAGTTCAGAATGCCATAGAAGCCTCAAAAGAATCCGAAAAAGTACGAATCGTATTGAAAAAAATAGACGGTGATGTATTCATAGAAGTCATAAATAAAGGTAAGGTTATTCCATCGGCAATATTAAAAAGGGTGTTTGAACCATTCTTTACAACCAAGTCCTATGGCACAGGACTAGGGCTTTCTATATGCAAAAACATAGTGGAAGAGCACAAAGGCTACATAGAAGCGGAAAGTGATCTCAACAAAGGGACGATATTCAGGGTAATACTCCCCTCTGGAGGTGAATGAAATGTCAAAGCGTATTCTCATCGTTGAAGACGAAGAAAACATGAGACTTCTCCTTGAAGAAGAATTCGCAGATGAAGGTTATGAAATTATCAGCACTGCTTCGGGGAAAGACGCAATCGAAATACTCAAGAAGAATGATATAAACCTTGCAACCATTGATATCGAAATGCCTGATATGAATGGGTTGGAATTGGCAGGCCTGCTGAGAAAAGAGTATCCCGAGCTGAAGATCATTCTGCTTACTGCTTATTCCCACTATAAGCAGGATCTCTCCTCATGGGCGGCAGACGCCTATATTGTCAAATCTTCTGATCTCAGTGAACTCAAAATAACTGCAAAAGAGCTTTTGAAATGATACAGCATTGAAGTTGAAAAGATATTGGAGGTGTTTTGATGGATTATAAAGATACGCTTAATCTTCCGAGTACGGGATTCAAGATGAAAGCGAATTTGGTGAACAAAGAGCCCATGCAACTCAAGGAATGGGATAAAATCAGGCTGTATGAATATATCAGGGAGCAACGGCAAGGGGCCCCTCTTTTTGTATTGCATGATGGCCCACCTTATGCAAACGGTAATATACATGTAGGTACTGCACTCAATAAAATACTCAAGGACTTCATTATAAAATACAAAACGCTTAGAGGATTTAACGCTCCATATATTCCCGGTTGGGATACTCACGGTCTGCCTATTGAGCAAAAGGTTACTTCTGAGCTTGGATCGAAATCAAAGGAACTTCCGAAACCCGAGATAAGAAAATTGTGCAGGAAATATGCAACGAAATATTACAAATTACAGCGTGACCAGTTCAAAAGATTAGGTGTTAGAGGTGACTGGAAAAATCCTTATCTCACCTTTGACCCTAAATATGAAGCGAACGTGTTAAGAATACTGTCAAAGCTGGTAAAGCAGAACCAGATTTACAGGAAATTAAAGCCCATCTACTGGTGTACGCACTGTGAAACTGCGCTTGCAGAAGCTGAAGTAGAATACCACGACCACGAGTCCTATTCTATCTATGTGAAGTTCAGAGATAAGTCTGATCCAAAGTTATATTACGTAATCTGGACCACTACACCCTGGACATTGCCCGCCAACGTTGCCATAGCACTCAATCCCGATTTTGACTATTGCGAAGTTGACGCTGGCGAGGAAAGGTATGTAATAGCCAAGGAACTCGTTGAAAAAACGATGGAGGAATTCGGGATTGAAGGTTATCAAGTAGTAGCAACCAAAAAGGGAAGTGAATACGAAGGAAGAAAGGCTCAACATCCATTCATGGACAGGGAATCCCTTGTCGTGCTGGCAGATTATGTAGAGCTTGATGCCGGTACAGGCTGTGTACACACGGCGCCTGGACATGGTGAGGATGACTATCATACAGGTCTTAGATATAATCTCCCGATTTTATCACCGGTGAATGATGATGGTACCTTTACTGCACAAGCCGGGAAATACCAGGGCCTTCACGTTTTCAAAGCCAATCCAGTTATCGTTGAAGACCTGAAAAACTCAGGTCATCTTCTGGGAGAAGGGAAAATAACCCATTCTTATCCCCATTGCTGGCGCTGTAAGAAACCTATCATATTCAGAGCCACAGAACAGTGGTTTGTGGACATTGATGCAAATGACCTGAGAAAAAAAGCTCTTGATGAAATCAAAAAGACCGACTGGCACCCTGCATGGGGAGAAAATAGAATAACAGCTATGGTTCAGGATAGACCTGATTGGTGTATCTCAAGGCAGCGTTCTTGGGGTATACCCATACCGGCTTTTAAATGTGCTGACTGTGGAGAAGTTATTCTTGATGGGAACCTTATTGATCATTTTGCCTCTATTGTTGAAGAGAAAGGCACAGATGTCTGGTTCCTTTATGATGTTGAAAGACTTTTGCCCGAAGGATATAGCTGTCCAAAATGTGGTTCAAAACATTTGAAAAAACTCGAAGATATACTCGATGTCTGGATAGACTCCGGGGCTTCTTTTGAGGCTGTTGTTAAAAACAGGGATGAATTGCGCTTCCCGTCGGATGTCTATATAGAGGGAAGCGATCAGCACCGTGGCTGGTTCCAATCTTCGTTGCTTCTTTCCGTGGCTTCGGAAGAGATTGCGCCTTTCAAGACAGTGATAACCCATGGTTTCATAAACGATGAAAAAGGGCGTAAAATGTCTAAGTCTCTTGGAAATGTCATAGATCCCCAGGAAATAAATGAAAAATATGGTGCTGAAATACTTCGCTTGTGGGTAGCGAGCTCAAATTATCAAGAAGATATTCGAATATCAATGAACATCATAAAGCAACAGATAGAAAATTACAGAAAGATCAGAAATACCCTCAGATACCTGTTAGGAAATCTTTCTGATTTCAAACCTGAAGACGCTCTTTCATATGAAAAGATGCTGGAACTCGATCACTGGGCTTTAATGAAACTTCACCACCTTATAAGAGACGTTACTACTCACTATGAAAACTACGAGTTTTATAAAGTACACATGGCTGTGATGAAGTTCATAGTCACCGATATGAGTGCTTTCTATCTGGATATAATCAAGGACAGGTTGTACGTGGAAGGCAAAAATTCAATTCAAAGGCGTTCTGCACAAACTGTGCTCTTTGAAATCCTTACAGCTCTTGCAAAAATTCTATCACCAATTCTCACTTTCACCATGGAGGAAGTTTACGGGTTTTTCCCCGAATCAGTTAAGACTTACGCTACGATCCAGGCTGAAAAGTGGCCAGCATTCAAGGAGGAATACATAGATCTTAAGCTTGAAAAAAGATGGGAACAGGTAATAAATCTGAGGGAAGATGTGCTTAAAGCCCTGGAAATTGCCAGATCTAAAAAAGAGATAGGGAATTCCCTTGATGCGAAGGTCGTGCTCGAACTCAAAGACAGGGAACTGGCAAAAGTTATGAGTACCTTTAAAAGCGAGGAACTTGCAGACATTTTCATAGTTTCGCAAGTGGCCTTCGGCAAGGTGGATGATGGTTTTGAGGGTGAAGTGAGCAATGTTAAAGTAGTAAGAGCTGAAGGTGAAAAATGCGAGCGCTGCTGGAAATATTCAACTGAAACGGGCGCAAACCCAAAATATCCGGGTACTTGCCCTCGTTGTGCAAGAGTTCTTTCCGAAAACTGAGCGATTGATTTTGGGGGGATTAGAATTGAAAAGATTAGGATTACTCATTGTCTTTTTAGTGTTGACTATAATGGTGCTGGCAGCCTATCAACTGAGAAGTGGGGATGTAGTTAGGGTTTATGTTTACAGTCATGAGGAGTTAACTGTGGATGTTTCTGTGGGCCCTGATGGATGGATTACCATACCACCCATTGGTTCGCTCAAGGTACTTGGAATGACCCTTGATGAAGTAGCTAAGGAGTTGAAGAAAAGTTACGCCAATCTGGTTACAGATCCAAAAGTCACGGTTTCAGTGCAGGAATACGCACCCTTCATTT
Organism: Kosmotoga sp.; assembly: GCF_982836095.1. Classification (NCBI taxonomy): domain Bacteria; kingdom Thermotogati; phylum Thermotogota; class Thermotogae; order Kosmotogales; family Kosmotogaceae; genus Kosmotoga; species Kosmotoga sp. Next base: position 3,890 of record NZ_CEYIHJ010000019.1, on the reverse strand, counting down.
ACTATATTCTTGGTGAAGTGCGCAACCCTGGAAGCGTGGTGCTTAATGTGCAGAGCGCATCCATTGCGCAATTGATAGCTGCCGCAGGTGGTCTCAAAGAAACTGCCGAGGAAAATGAATTTCAAATTGTTAAAAGCGATGGCAGGCGATTGACGGTCAACATAGAAAGTTACCCGGAAGATCCAAAGCTCACCAGCGTTTTTCTTGAACCGGGAGATTCGCTTTTCGTGCTTAATGGATATAACAATTGGATAAAGGTGATCGGCGAAGTGAAAAACCCCGGGGTATTCAAGTACCTGGATGGGATAACCCTGACAAGAGTTATAGCAGAAGCTGGTGGACTTAAAGAATCAGGTGACCCGGAAGAAATTGCTGTTATTACACGCCTGGGCAACTCCACCCAGAGAAAGGTTTACAACCTGAATGATATCTTTGCCGGGAAAAGCGCTGATCCCATACTCAAAGAGGGTTCAAGCATAATCGTCAGTAACACCTTGCAGAAAGCCATTAAGATCATCGGCGAGGTGAGAAATCCCGGTATTGTACCGTATCGCAGCGGATTGACACTTTTGAGGGCTATCAGCGATGCTGGGGGTTTTGCTTCCCTGGCTGGTGAAAAAGCCCTTGTAATATCGGGAAAGGATTCCTCAAGCTATTCCATAAAAGGACTTTTGGAAGGCACTATTGAGGATCCAGTGCTGATTCCCGGCACTACTGTTGTGATTCCAAAAGAAACGGAAAAATATGTTTATCTTTTCGCACCTGATTTCAGCGGCAGGGTAGATTTCAGTGTTGACGAGAAGATCACGCTCAGGAATGTTTTACTCAAGACAGGCAAGTATCTCCCCGAAAGTGATGAAGCAATTGAGATAATTGCACCTGACGGAACCAAAACAAAGCTTTCAATGAAAGAACTTGCTACTCAAGACCATGAGCTTTCTTCTGGAGCCTTGATCACACTTTCTCAAGCGTTAAATTTTGCGTATATAGCCGGCGAAATCGATAAACCCGGTCTTCAATATCTCGAACGTTATGAAGAACCGACTCTGAGAAACCTCCTGATAAAATCTGGTATCAAGACAGAAACCGCAGGAACTGTGGAGGTAATTCGCAACGAGAAAAAAATCTATACTTTGGAAGATGCACTGGTTTCCAAAGATATCGTTGCAGCTGGAACTGTGATCATTGTGGATAAAAAGCCTGAAAAATACATCTACCTTGTTGGAGAAGGCATTGAGGGTGGTAAATTGGAGTTAACAGCCGATGAGCCCTTGACACTAAAAAGCGTATTGGCGAGGTTGAACCTTCTTCCGATAGCTGGTAGCAAAAGTGTGAGAATCATATCGAAAACCGGACAATCGGTGATAGCTCTCTCCAACCTTGATAGCAGGGATATCGCGCTTGAACCCGGTACGGTACTCAATCTTACAGGCTTGTTTACAAAAATATATGTTTTTGGCGAAGTTCAAAAACCCGGGTTGGTTCTTCTGGGACCAGATGCCACACCAACAATTGCTAATGCCCTGAGCAAAGCCGGTGGCTTGTTAGCTACTGCCGGCGAACTCAAATTGATGGAAAAAGGAAACAGTTTAAAGATCCCTCTTGACCCTGCTCTAATGGCATCGACTGTATTAAAAGATAAGACTGTCCTTTATGTTGATAAACAACCTGAAAGGTATGTGTATTTCGTATCGGAAAAAAATGGTGGACGCATAGAATTCACAGAAGATGAGCATCCAACCCTGAGAAATCTTCTTTCGAAGTTGAACATGCTGGATCTTGAGTCAAATTTGCCTATTACAGTATATTCTCCTAACGGTGATATGAAAGAATTCAGCATATCCTCTTTGAAAAAGGAAGATATTCCGCTTGAATATGGAAGCATAGTTGTCGATAGATACACTGGAAGAGAAATAAATGTCCTTGGAGAAGTCAGATCGCCTGGTACTTTTACAGCGAAAAGCATTGTTGATTTGAAATTATCCCGCGCAATTGCAGCAAGAGGCGGTTTGTTACCCACCGCTAATCGGAAGAACATACTGCTGATTGATTCCTCAACCGGGAAAGCAAGCGCAGTGGATTTTGATGCTTTGCTTTCGCAGGGAAAGGATCAGCATCTGGAACCAGGGATGACTATTTTTGTTCCAAAATTACAGGAGAAATACGCTTATATAACGGGAGAAGTCAACACACCTGGCATCAAGGAGTTCGGAGCAGAAGAAAGATTCACCCTGGGTGCCCTCATAGCGAAAGCTGGTGGCATCACTCCTGATGCTTCTGAAGTGCAGATAATTAGCAGTGAAGGGGAAAAGACTCTCAGATTGGAGGATGCTGTTATTTCTTCTGAAGAGCTTCTGCCCGGAACTCTCGTTCATGTTGTGAAGACCCTTGAACGCTACGTGTATATCGTCAGCACGGAGAAAGGCGGGCGAATTGATTTCGCTTCTTCAGAAAAATTAACATTGAAAACGGCTCTTGTAAAAGCGGGCTTGCTGGATTATCGCCTGGTCAAAGAGATAGTCATACAGAAACCCGATGGAAGCCAGCAACAGGTGAAGCTCGATTCCCTAAGAAATAGCGATGTGGTACTTGAAGCTGGAAGCGTCATTGTTTATCCAGAACCAGGAACGAGCGTTTACGTTCTCGGAGCCGTCAACAATCCCGGCAAAATCCGTTTTAAACCTGGTGAATTGCCAACGCTGACCAAGGCCTTAACGCTGGCTGGTGGCACAAGCAGTGACTTCAGTGGATACATAAGTATTTCTGATGATACTGGAATCAAAGAAGTAGAACTTGATTCTATTCTCAAAGGGAAGGTTGAAGATCCCGTTTTGAATGATAATACAATGCTCTTTGTCCAGGAAGCCAATGACAGATATGTTTACTTGATTTCCCCTGATACGGGAGGCAGAATCGAGTTTGAGAAGAATGAAAAAATGACCTTAAGGACACTTCTTGCAAAGAAAAACTACCTTGGTACAAAGATGGACGGCCAAATAGTCTTGCAATATCCTGATGGTAAAAAGGTGCTTTTCGATCTAAGCGGTCTTGAAAATGAGGATCTTTCTCTAGCTGGTGGAACGATAGTGATGTTCCCAGGTGCTCTAAGAGAGCTTTACGTACTCGGGGCTGTACATAATCCCGGAGTAAAGATATTTGAGCCCTCTGAGCCCCTTACATTAACCTCGTTGATCTCAAGAGCAGGGGGCCTGTTAGAGTCTGCTTATGAGAGTGAAGTGTATATTACATATTCCAGTGGAGAAACAGTTACGGTAAACCTAAAGGATATACTGGAAGGCAAATCTCGCGACATGGAACTGGAAACCCGCGCTCTTGTTTATGTGCCCTTTTTCAAACCTGTGAAAGTGAGTGTCCTTGGAGGAGTTAACAAACCAGGTGTTGTTGAATTTGATCCTGATGAAACTCCTACTTTACTTAATGCCATTGCAAAAGCAGGTGGAATAAAGGAAACTGCATCTGATACCGTTAGACTTGGAAGAGGGGAGGGAAGTTACCGCTGGCTCGATCTGATTGATAACGTTGACCTTCCCATTGAAGACGGTGCAATCATTTATGTTCCAGAGGATACTGAAAGATATGTCTATGTACTTGGCCAGGTCTATAAACCTGGAAGGGTTGATTTCGACAAACACGAAAAAATCACACTTGCCGCGGTAATTGCCAACGCTGGAGGTGTACTGTCAGACGCAGCTGATGAACTCAAGATACTCCAGAGTGATGGACGTATAAGAACAGCCAGGCTTTCAGAACTGGAAAACAAGCTCGAAAACCCCGAAATTCAACCCGGCAGCACAGTCATTGTAAGCGAAGCCACAACAAGGATCACCGTTTTGGGGCAAGTTCGGAATCCCGGGACCTACATTTTTGGC
>NZ_CEYIHJ010000018.1:0-19902 GCF_982836095.1 Kosmotoga sp. | reverse complement strand
TTTTCTGGGAATGGTTTATCTAACATACGCCAAAGAACAATTGATGAAAGGGGAATAGAATGGACAATTGGAAAATGGGGATAATCTATCAAATTTTCCCTGATAGGTTCAAAATAGGCTGCAACAACACCGTTTTCAAAAAGGCGAAATCCGGGCTTTATTCTCTTCCCGGTCAGGTTCCGGTAAATTGGTGCACCAAACCGAGAAGATCGAAAGATGGAAGCCATCAATACCTTTTTTGGGGTGGCGATCTCAGGGGCATTGTAGAAAAGCTGGATCACATCAAAAGCCTTGGAACAGGAATTATATATTTAACACCTATTTTCTTTGCCAGGTCGAACCACAAATACGATACCATTGACTATTTCCAGATTGACCCAGCTTTTGGAACATTAGAGGATTTCCGCTTACTATGCGATAAAGCCCACTCTATGGGTATCAAAGTAGTCCTCGATGGTGTTTTTAATCATGTGGGCGACGCTTCAAAGTGGTTTAACAAGCACAAAATCTTTGGAAAAGATATGGGTGCATATAACAAACCCGAATCGGAATTCCGGGATTTTTTTTATTTCAATGACAATGGCTACCGGGGTTGGATGAACGCAGAGACATTGCCTGAGCTGAACTTGGAGAACAAAAAGCTTCAGGAGATACTTTTTACAGGCGAGAACTCTGTGATCAAATACTGGCTAAAACAAGGTGCAGACGGTTGGCGGCTCGATTGCGCCTTTGATCTTGGGTATGAATTCAATCAGATGGTTGCAAATGAAGCGAGAAAAGTAAAAAAAGACGCGTTAATTATTGGAGAGGTTTGGAATTACCCTAAAGGTTGGAATGTTCATAGTGGTTTAGATGGCCTGATGAATTACTTTTTCAGAACCGTTATTTTCGATCTTTTGAGAGGAGATCTCAAACCTGCAATAGCTGCTGAAATAATCGAAAAAAGCGTGAAAGATTGCGGTATAGATTACTTAAACACTTGTTGGAACATTCTCTCTTCCCATGATGTTCCCAGGCTTTCATCGGAACTCAAAGATGAAAGGGATATTCAGCTCGCTATTGCCCTCCAATTCACTTTACCAGGGGTTCCGATGATATACTACGGTGAAGAGTTGGAAATGATTGGTGGGGTTGACCCCGAAAATCGTGGCGCCATGGAATGGGAAAAAATCAACGAACGTCCATCACGGCTTGAATTTTATACAAAGATGGGAAAAATCTGGAATGATCATAAAGCCATAAGGGAAGGGAATTTTGAGATTCAACAAACTTCAAATGTTGAACTGTTTGCTTTCAAGAGAAGCACTGATTTAATTGATGAATTGATGGTTATTATTTTCAACTTTACTGAAAAAGAGCAATTTACCAGCGTGTATATAAATGAGGGACTGCTTATGAACGGCACGCCGATGATCGACATTATCTCAAACGAAAGATTCAATACATTCACCGGTAAATTGGAGGTAAAAGTGCCTGGGCGAAGTTTTCTCATTTTAACTCCGGAAATCTCCAGAACCCGGGAATTTTACACACCTTATAAGAGGGTTTGAATGAAGCATCCTAAGAAAGCAGTAGCAACGCTTTTTTTGGCAGCCACTTCCATTATGTGGGGGATTTCATATCTTTTTACAAAGGTGGCAGTTCAAAGTTTGCCACCTATGCTGCTTGCCGTGATGAGATTTTTAATCGCTCTGGCAATCCTCTACCCTTTATCACTTAAAGAGGGTAAAAAGCTCAAATTCAGAGTTTCAACGATGATGGCGGGGATTTTCGGTGTCACATTTTACTTTCTTTTTGAGAATTACGGGCTAAAATATACCAGCCCCTCTGACGCATCTATCATCGTATCAGCCGCACCAATTCTCACGCTGATTTTTTATGATGTGCTTCATAAAAAATTCGATTTTTTTGAATATATTGGAACGATTATCGCCTTTATCGGAGTAGTTCTCATAATTTACAATGGTAAATTTTCGGAGAGTTCATCGGTATTGGGTAACTTTCTGGCTTTTGGAGCTGCTGTTTCCTGGACCGGTTACACTTTTTTCTTTGATAGAGCACGAGACTCTTCATTAACCGCTAATATCGAAGTGATGTTCTGGGGAGTCGTGTTTAGCTTGCCCTTTGCAACTTATGAGCTTTTCATAGGCGCCAACAGCATTCACTTTTCTCCAGCTGCAGTTAGCGGCGTCTTGTATTTAGGCATTTTCGCATCTGCATTGGGATATTTTTTATGGGGTAAGGGAATTCATCTTTGGGGAGGAAAAGCCGCAACTCTATGGGTTTATACTATACCAATCTTTACAATCATGGGTGACATTCTTGTTCTACACTACAAACCGGGGCCCTTGTTTATCATCGGGACACTCGCTGTAAGTTTAGGGATGATCACTGTTATTCTGCGCCAATTATAGCACCTTCAAGATTGAGTAAATACTTTTTCCAGTCAAGGCCCCCTGTGTAGCCACCAAGCCCTTTTTTCGCTACAACTCTGTGGCAGGGTAAAAGAATAGGCAGAGGATTTCTCCCCATAGCTTGCCCAATAGCTCTCGCAGCACCCGGTTTTCCAAATCTTTCAGCAACTTGTTTGTAGGTGAGATAACTACCATAAGGTATGCTTTTGATAAACTCAAGCACCTTTAATGAAAATTCCGGCAATTCAAGCGAATAGGGTAAATCAAATTCCTTCCTTTTCCCAGAAAAATACTCTATGAATTGATCTGTAAAAGGGCTCAATTTCTCTTCTGGAGAAGTCTTTTTAAAAAGTTTTACTGAAATGAGCTTTCCATTTTCTACTGTAAGCATTACCGAACCTAATGGAACATTAATTATTCCTATTTTCATTGTGTTAGTCCCCCTTAGATGAGAACCAAAAACCACTATTATAGCTCATGACTCTTAACTCATAACTCAATTAGGATTCGAGAACCGGTGAGCACGCTGGCGCGTGGGTAAGCCCAGCTACGCTGGGGGTGGGCCTGACTGCGTCAGGGGTTAGCGTGCGTACGGCTCATAACTCTTAACTAATCACTCATAACTAATATCTCATAACTCCTAACTCATAACTCTCAACTTGAATCAAGCGCTACCCCATAATCGTTTCCAGAGCGCTGAATTCCACTGGAATAATTTTTGAAATGCCATCTGCCATCGTGATGCCATGAAGCACGCTGGCGGCTTCCATAACGATTTTGTTATGAGTAACAACCAAAAACTGCGTTTCGCTGGCATGGCGTTCAAGCATTTTTCTGAAACGCGCTGCATTGAAATCATCAAGGGGGGCATCCACTTCATCGAGAACATAAAAGGGGCTTGGCTTTATGCTTAAGAGCGCAAACACAAGGGCAATTCCAACAAGAGCCTTTTCGCCGCCAGACATGAGCTGCAATTTCTGGAATTTCCTTCCAGGACGCTTTACTGAGATTTCCAAACCAGCTTCCAGTATGTCATCAGCAGGCATCAATTTTATTTCTCCTTCGCCACCATCAAAGATTTCCTGTATGTATCTGGCAAAGCTAGCGTTGATTTTTTCGTAAGTTTCCATGAATATGGTTCTGGCTTCGGTGTCAGTTTTTTCAATGAGCTCAATTAGCTTTTCTTTTGCTTTTTCCAGATCAGCCTTTTGATTCGATAATTCCAAAAAGTCTGCATCAACAAGCTTGTACTCTTCTATGGCGTCAAGATCAACGCTTCCCAAGAATTTCAGTTTGTTCGTTACATCGTCCAGCTCTGTTTTGACGTTGTCGATCTCTTCTCTGGTTAATTCCGGAATATCAGAGATATCTACACCCTCAAGCTCTTTCAAAACCTGTTCTATTCGCAATCTGGTTTCCTGAATCATGAGTTCCATTTGGTGTAGATTTTCACGTTTCTTTTCACGTTGCTCCTTCAAGGTGTTTATATCGTTTTCAACATCCTGAAGTCGGCTAAATCTTTCTTCCTTTCCCTCTCTTTGGTATCTAATGTTGTCAAAAAGAGATTGAGTTTCTTTTTTCAAGGATTCAAGCTCTCTGTTCTGCTCATCAACCTGTTTCCTGAGCCTTTCTGAATCTGATTCAACCTGGGATAATTCTCTTGAAAGAACTTTTATTTCTTCTTCATTGTTCCTCCTCTTTTGAGTTAGTTCTGCCAACTCTTTTGAATACTGCTCTTTTTTTTCATAAAGGGAGGCAAGATGAAGTTTTGAATCGATAATATTATTTTGTATATTTTCCAGTTTCCTTTTCTCCCTTTTGAGTTCTTCAGAAAATTGAGTCATTTGCTTTTCGAGGGAAGCCTTTTCTTTTGTAAGAGTCTGGTATTCATCGTTCAATGATTCTTTCTTTTCATAGCTGGAGTTCAATTTGGTAGTGTATTCTTCCCTCAATTTTTCGAGTTCTTCCAGCTCATTTTTCAGTCCATCACTTGTTTTTAGCAATTCATGCATCATTCGGTTAATAGTTGCGCTTTTGGACACTACCTCATTGAGTTCTTCCTGTAAAACCCTAAGATATCCCCGCAACTCCATAATGTCGTCTTTGCGTCTTTGTATTTCCTTTGCCACCAATTGCGAGTCTTTTTGTATTTCCTTTTCTTTTTTTGCAAGAAATTGAATCTTTCTCTTCCTGGCTATCAAATCTGATCTGATGCTGTCACCGAGATAACCACCTGTTATACTCCCACCAACAGACAATAACTGACCATCAACAGAAACTATTCTGCCCCTATAAGAAGTGTTTTTGCGTATATCAATGGCATCATCCAAATTTCTCACGATAATCGCATTTCCAAAGAGATGTTCAGGGATGATCGAATATTTTTTATCAACTTTGACAGCCCTGGCGGCAAAGGCGATAAAACCAGGGTGTTTTTTTACCTTTGCGTCTTCATAAAAATTGCTTTGTAGCAAGTCAAGAGGCAGAAGCGTAGCTCGCCCGATTTTGTTCATTTTCAAAAAATCCACAACTCTTTTCGCTGTGCTCGAATCCTCCACAACGATATCTTGCATATGTCCACCAAGTAAAACTGAAATAGCCGTTTCAAAGGCTTCAGGTACATCAATAACATTTGCCACAACATCTACAAGGCTTTCAAAAGTCTCCTTACGGGTGAAAACTTCTCGAACGGCTCTTGAAAAGCCTTGATACTCCTCCTGCTGTCTTCTAAGTGTGGTTCTCTCAATCTGAACCTTTCTTAAATCGGCGCTAAGACGAGACGATTTTTCCTTGAGTTCTTCAAGCTCTGTCTCATAACTTCTAAGCTGCTCTTTCGTTGAGTTGATATTCTCTTCCAGTTCTTTCTGCTTTTCTGAGCTCTCTCGTCCTTGCAAAGCAAGTCCTTCTATTTCTTCTTTGAGGGCATTGTACCTTTCGTTTTTCGAATCGATCTGGGAGTGGATCAAATTCAATCTTCTTGTGGCGTCTTCACGGAAGCCTTCAAGTTTTTCAAGTTCAGCCTCAATCCTGTTGAGTCTTTTGATCAATGCTTCGTGCTTTTCTTGCTCTTTTAACCAATCTTTCTCTTTTTCACTGTATTTTCTTACTATTTCGTCTCGTTCCTGTTCGATCAGTTTCAACTGATTTTCTTTTTCCTCAATTTCTCTAAACATACTGTCACTGATCATTTTCAGTTCTTCTTTTCTCTTATCGAGTTTCTGAATTTCCTCTTTCAATGAATCTAACTTTGTGCTTACTTCAATGAGTTTGTTTTCTTTGTCACTGAGCCTGCGGGAGTACATTTCTTTGAGTTCAAGCAAATCGTTCTGGCGCTTTTTGTACTCTTCCAGCAATTGTGTAAAACCTTCGATTTCCTTGTCCATTTCGGAGAATTCTTGTCTTAAGGTATTCCAGCGAGACTCTTTCTCAATCAATTTCTTTTGAATTGCTTTGAGCTCTTCAGAAATCCTTTTGCTTTCCACTTCATGGGTTTCTAACGTCTCTCTTTCGATTCGCAGGATGTTTCCGTAATAGTGTTTTTTCAATCTCGCCAACGAATCGCGGTATTCCAGGTATTTCTCTGCACGCTTCGCCTTAAGATAAAGAGACTTTCTCTGCTTTCCAAGTTCAAAAAGAATGTCTTCAACTCTATCAAGATTCGCTTCCGTCTGGGCGAGTTTAGATAAAGCTTCTCTCTTCTTTTCCTTATAGATAGCCGTACCAGCGGCTTCCTCGAGCAAGCTTCTAAGTTCGTAAGGAGATGCTGTGATGACTTTATCCACCTGACCCTGCCCTACTATGGAATAAAGTTCTCTACCAACGCCCGTCCCCTTAAATAGTTCCTTTATATCTTTTAATCTCGCTGGTTTGTTGTTCAAGAGATAGTGTGAAAGACCCTCTCTTGAAACTTCCCTTCCAACGGTTATAGTCCCTTCCGCGTTTTCAAATACGAGCTTTACTTCAGCAGTATTGGAAGGAGGGCTTTTTTCAGAACCTGCAAAGATAACGTCTTCACGATTGTCCGCTCTGATGCTTTTCATAGACTGCTCGCCAACGAGCCATCTTATCGCATCAACGATATTTGATTTGCCGCTGCCATTTGGGCCGACAATAGCGGTTATTCCGGAATCTACATTCATTTTTGTGGGAAAGGCAAAACTCTTAAACCCCCTGATATACAGAGCTTTCAGTTTCATCAGAACACCCCCGGACACACAACGGTCTTCTCACATAATTTGGAGACGTATCTATCTATATCAATAGTCGAAGAATTCTCTGAAAATTCCAGAGTTATTCCCAGTTTCTGAAGGTTCCTGATAACATATTTTTTGTAACCTGTAAAAAATTGCCTGTATTCTGGCCCGGCTGGCAAAATCAAATTTCGGGATTTTTTCTCATCGGCAATGAGCTTTGCTATTTCCAAAGCCACTTTGCTCTTAACCAGGTCACCAAAGGCTGGATGATAAGGCCCGCTAACCACTTCTTTAACCGTATCACCATAAAGGCATAATCCCATTCTATTTACCAGAACTCCTCTTGAAGTCAAAAGCACATACATTTTCCAGGTTATTTCAAGTGCGTTTTCTAAACTCTGAGGCACATATTCTCCTCTGAGATACATTTCTTCTAAAGCCGTTCCTCTGAGCACTATCGTCGGATGAATACGACAAGTTAAGGCGCCGAGGTTAGCTACCTCAGTAGCGGAAATGAGGTCTTTCGCCTCCGTATCTCCCGGAAGTCCGGTCATAAGATGTATTCCAAAGGGTATGGCATTATTTTTTAGCAGTTTCACGGCATTATAAACATCATCGAGATTGTGCGGCCTATGCGCTTTTTTGAGCACTTCATTATCAAAGGATTGAACACCCAGTTCGGTTAGAGAAACCGGATAATTTCTTATAATTGAAAGTTTTTCAGGCGTTATTTCTTCCGGAGAAGTGGAAAACCTGATTCCTTTCGCGTAACCCTCTCGAATGAATTGCATGGAGAGCTCTAAATAAGCAGTCATTATCTTCAGAGGCAGCCCGGTAAAGGTTCCACCATAAAAGGCAATGTCCACATTTTCCTTGTCTTTGAAATAACCGCGGTATTCAATTATAGTATTGCGCAGCTTCTCCAGTTCAGGAAATTTTGGAAGCCCCGTTGCCGCATATTCATTGCAAAATACACATCTTGTTTTGCAGCCTGCATGTGGTATAAATAATGGAATAATGTTCATATCATTATTATAACTCAAATTCCACTAATTGAAGAAAAAAGCTCCCTTTCGGGAGCCTGGCTCCAGCGGAGGGACTCGAACCCCCAACCATCCGGTTAACAGCCGGACGCTCTGCCGATTGAGCCACGCTGGAACGCACAACTATTTTAACCTGAAATCTGACAGTTTTCAAGGGGGGAACCGTTTTTTTCCACCTTTCTTGTTGCAACAAGGGAAGTCCCCATTCCATCGATATTACGCACCAGAACATCCCCAACATTTACAGGAGCTTCAACAGAAATGCTTTTAATTTTCTCCATTAGCTCAAAGATTCTGCTTTTTTCTATTGGCGCATCTGTTCTAACAGACACAAGTGGAACATCACCATGCAAAACCTTTACACTCGTTGTCAAGATCCTTTTCGGGCTGAAAAGCTCATCTATGGCATACTGTTTCCCGCGAGGGCAGCGGTTACCACTAATCTCATATTCACCGTTGGGTTTTGAAACAACCAATATTTTGCACCCAACAGGGCATACAGTACATGTTATGTGACCCTTCATTCTACCACCTCGATTCTCACAGGTTTTTTCAGCTCCTGTAATTTGTCACGATTAACCACAAAGTTAATCATTTCGCTGGGTACGCCATACTGAAATGGCTTTTCAATATTCAGCTCTTTTAATACTACCGTTCCTTTATCCATAGGCTTTCTCAACCTCAAATAAACCCTAAGGTGTTCTTCCGGGGTTATATAGGAAGGGACAAGAATCCCAACGTTCTTTCCTCTGATCAACGGGATACGTTTCGAGGTTCTTTTTTTATCTTGAACGGTTTGTGCGGCGTTTTGCCCGGCTATCCAACCTTCAGCTGCTACGTAATCTACCAGATCGAAAACTGCCACATTATTTCCCGCTGCGAATATTCCCGTTACACTTGTTTCGCATGTATTTGATACAGCAAATCCTTTATTGATAGCATCGATCTCGAGATTTTCACCCAGATCTTCTACCTGAGGTATCAGCCCTGCTGATAAGACAAGGGTATCTATGTCAAACCATTTTTGAGTTCCGTTGATAGGTTTGAAGTTATCATCAACTTCAGAAACCAAAACCCTTTCAAGACGCCTTCTACCTCTCACTTCAACAACAGTATGCGAAAGATACAGTGGAATATCATAATCCTCAAGGCATTGAACAACATTTCTCGTTAATCCCCCTGCGTAAGGAAGGCGTTCTACAACCCCAAGGACCTCCATACCTTCCAGTGTCAACCTTCTTGCCATGATCAGCCCGATATCTCCTGAGCCAAGTATAAGGGCTCTTTTTCCCGGCAACGTATTTTCTAAATTGACCATTCTTTGCGCGAGACCTGCTACATAAATACCCGCAGGCCTGTCACCGGGAATCTGCAAAGCGCCAAAGGGTCTTTCTCTTGCTCCTGTTGCAAGTACAATAGCCTTTGCCTGGATTGTGAAAACACCTTCAGGAGAGATAACCTCAACGTATTTGTTTTTTGTATCTATATGTCTAACATATGATTCACTGATAATTTTAACCGAGTGCTGGGCCATTTCATTTTGCAAGCGGTAAGCAAATTCCGGGCCAGTTAGTTCTTGCCGATAGAATTGCAAACCAAAACCGTGGTGAATACATTGATTTAGCACACCACCGGTTTTTTCCTCTCTTTCAAGCAGAGTGACCTCTACACCAGCTCGGGAAGCTGAAAGAGCGGCTGCCATTCCCGCAGCGCCCCCTCCAATAACGAGCACTCCTGTTTTCAGCTGCTGAATCATACTCTCACCTTCCCGTCAAATAGAACTGTTCCTTCTTCATTTACCCTGACTTCAGAAAGGGGGATATTCAACTCACGGGATAGTATCTTGGCTATCTTCCAGGTACAGAAGCCTCCCTGGCAACGTCCAAATCCCGCTCTTGTTCTGAATTTAATTCCATCAATGCTTCTGGCTCCTTTTCTTATGGCTTCGATTATTTCAGCCTCTGATACCTGGTTGCATTGGCATATGATTCTTCCATATTTTTCGTCGTCTTTTACCCTTGCGGCAATTTCTTTAAGATCACTTTCATTAACCCTGAAGCTCTTTAAAGTCCTAACCTGATCGGCTTTTTGCCTTCCAAGGTCGAGAGACATACGCTGTTCCAGGATTTCTTCTATGACATAACGGGCTATTGCGGGCGCTGCAGTTAAGCCCGGAGATCTTATGGCACCAACAGTTACAAAATTCTTCAGCGTATTGCTATTTTCTATGAAAAAATCTTTCTCCTGAGTTTCAGGCCTCAAGCCTGCAAAAGATTTTACAATCCAATTAGGCCTTGCTATGTTGGGAATTAGCTCATTTCCAGCTTCAATTACCTCTTTAATTCCTTCCAATGTTGTAGAAACGTCTTCAGGGGTAAAATCGGGCATGTTTTCAGAAGTCGGTCCAAGAAGTACACCACCATCAACAGTTGGTACTACAAGCTTCCCTTTTCCCTTTTCGCTGGGAAGGGGGAAAATAACGCTGTTAACCATTGTAGACGCTTTATGATCGAGTAAAACATATTGCCCTTTTCTCAAATATACCTGAGGTGTGGAAACTCCAAAACTGTTGGCGACTTCATGATAATAAAGACCGGCAGCGTTTATTACAATATTTGTTTTAATAATCCTTCCTGATTCAAGCTCTAAAGACCTCACGTTTCCTTTGCTAACTTCTCCACCAATTACTCCGTCTCCTCTGAGAAGCTCAGCACCTGCTTTTTCGGCCGCTTCAAGGGCTGCTAATGCGACTGTCCATGGTTCCGTTATTCCGGTATGAGTGCAATGAAGCGCATACTTGTACTCTTTCGAAAGGTGAGGTTCATGCTTTTCAAGAAAAGGCTTTTCAACAATTTCAATGCCATCAACACCATTTTTTTCGCCTCTTTTAAGTAACTCACTGAGCTTTTCCATCTCTTCAGATGTATCACGGGCAACTACAAATGAACCGATCCTTTTTAAAGGGATTCCAAGGCTTTCAGCCAGCTTTTCATAAAGTTGATTCCCCTTATAACACAATTCTGCGCGGAGACTACCTGGCGGGTCGTCGTATCCCCCATGAACAATGGCGGAGTTGGCCTTAGTGACACCAAGGCCAAAATCATGCTTTTTTTCAATCACAACCAAATCAACGGCGTAACGTGAAAGTTCATACGCAAGAAGTGCTCCAACAATGCCACCACCAATTATAGTTATCTTCAATGTTATCCCTCCAATAAAAAAACCACGCCAAAATTGGCGTGGTTTTCTCTCAGCCTCTACCACTGAATATATATTACCACATGTATGTTAATATAACAAATAAGGAAAGTCTTATATCACGGAGGGATCAAATGTTAGAGAAAATTATTGCAGCATTGTGGGAAAGCTCAAGCTCTCCAGAGGAGATTCCTGTTGATACCGTTTTTCTTCTCTCAGGAAACATTCTGGATATTGGTAATACAGTGAATAAATTTATTTCAGCCGGGAAAAAGGTGTATGTGGATATTGACTTTATTGGTGGATTGAGTCCTGACCATTACGGTATAAACTATTTGAAATCCCTTGGAGTGACAGGGGTCATAACCGCGAAAATGCATACCTATAGGTTGGCGCATGAAACCGGGATTTCCGCTATCTTACGTTTTTTCGCTCTTGATTCCAGAGCGGTGGAAAAGGGAATTGAACAGATAATCAGGAACAAAATAAAAGCTGTTGAAATCCTTCCCGGCATAGCCGCCTGTAAAGTTGCGAAAAAACTGCGGAGTATCGCAAGCAACATAACGATAGTTGCAGCAGGACTTGTTGATAATGAAGATGAAGTGAAAAAGCTGCTTGAATGCGTCGATGCAATTTCAACCAGTAAAAAAGAATTATGGAATTATAGAAGATAAAAAAGGCGGAGCAAAAAGCTCCGCCCTTTTATTTGTGTTCTTACATTATCTTGCCACTTTGAACATCAAAGAATCTTGTTCCCTGATTGGTAGAGATCATCAAGAACTTTCCTTTTTCACCTGCAGTTATGCCAAGGATTCTTCCTGAGATTTTCACATCGCTGATAACTACTGGATTCATTGGATCATCTACGCTGATGATGGATAATCCCTTATCAGTAGCGGCGTATAACAGATCTTCGACGAGCACCATGTCCGTAGCCAGATAATAACCATCAACACTCTTCAATGTTTCAAGGTCATCAAGAGACACATACGCAATGCCACCACCAAATCCTGTGATGCCAATGTATGCAACGCCATTCGTAATCTTTACAGAATTTGCGATGCCTTTAACCTGATCTGCGAAATTCTCCGGTGTAACATCAACATAGCCGGTCCCATTCCACTGAAGAACGACCAAGCTGTAAAGAGTATCCGCTACAAGGATGTTGGTGGCATCTTCAGAAACCGCAAGGTCAGCAGTACTAACGATCTTGCCATCTCTATAAAGCTCTATCTTTCCACCTGGCAATCCGGTTTTCTGAATAGGTAACCTGTAAATGCTCTTTCCGAATCTGCTTGCACTCGCAACGTATAGATACTCGCCGTAGTTTTTCAGAGCTTCAGGACTGTTGAATCTGTCACCGTTAATCTCATTGATGATCAGCCCCAGTTTCACAGCTATTAACGTGCCATCTGTCTTGAAAGCATAAATTGTGTTTCTGAAAACGATGGGTTTCACACTATCACTTATATCGGAATCTACCAGCGTGTAAGTCTGAGCTTGGGTATCTTCTGTTATAATTGTGAGTTTCAAAGCCCCATTTTCAACATAAGCGACTTTGTCCAGGATGCCGATAGTTGTGAAGGAAGCTACCGCACTTTCTGAGAAACCACCTTTTCCATCGTATGAATCCACTTTCCAATAGTAGGTTTTGTTGCCATCCAATATTCCCTTAAGTTCAGCTGATGTCCTGGTGGTACTTGCAACTTTTGTCATGACTTCAGGCGTTTCACCAACATAAACAACATAGCTGAGCTCATCTCCGTCGGGATCTTCACCAGACCATTCAAGGACAGGCCTGAGTGAGGTTCCGGACTTTCCGGGTTTCGGATTAACAATGATAGCGTTTTTGGGATTAGCGTTTCCGGTGCTGAACGACCACACATCGGAATTTGCAACGCCTTCATGTTCATCTCTTACCTGAACTTTCCAGTAATAAGTGCTGTTGCCTTTATAAGAGCTGAACACATATGATGTGCTTGTAGCACTTGCAAGAACGATATTTTCGTCGTTTAATTCTTCAGTTGTTCCAAGATATACATCATAGTACAGCATTTCATCATCCGGGTCTTCACCCTGCCAGCTCAGTTTAATGCCATCCGTTAGATCTGTTGCACCATCTAAAGGTCCAAGCAAGCTCACAACGGGACTATGGTTAAGCGTTGTAAACGTCCAAATAGTCGAAGTGGCTCTGTTGTCAAATTCGTCGACAGCAACCACATACCAATTGTAAGTGGTATTACTTTCTAGAGAAGCATAATCAGTTATGGTCGCGTAATTTGTCGCAAGACCTGTGATTACAGGTGTATCATCAAGGTAAAGATCGAAAAGGATGTTGCTACTGTCAGGATCTTCGTACTCCCATGAGAGGACAATGTCTTTCGTATCCACTCCAACCATACCATTTGCTGGTGTTGGTGAAGAGATCATAGTTGGAGAATCCGGAGTTTTGAATCTGTAAAGTGGTCCTACTTCCTTTGTAGTATCTGGCATTTCAGCTACAACTCTCCAGCGATAATCTCTGTTACCAAGCAAGTTCAAACCCTCAGCCAGAATGAAATTCTCGCCACCGGTTGATCTTTCAAATATGGTCTGCCCTTTCTCATCGAAAACCCTAAGAGTGTAGTTTACAGGGGTTGTCTCTCCTGTGTATTCCCAACTGAAAGCTGTTTTGCCATCGAAAGAGCTGTTATTTTCAGGCTTCACATATACAAGTCTTGGAGATGCCGGGGTAATCAACACGGGCGATTCGAGTTTTGTCTCATTTCCCTGAACATCCTCAGCTTCCAACCAGAAATAATAGCTTTCCTCTGGATTCAAAATGCCATCATAGATGTATTCATTGAGATTTATTCCGGTTGCAACGGGTGTTTCTTCCCACGCATTCTTATTCGTTCCAAAGTAAACTTTTACGAACACATCAGAATTTTCTGGATCCTTTACTTCCCAGGAGAATTTGATCGGAGTTGTTGCTCCGTAATGATTCAACTCGTCAAAATCAAAGCTCAGGATTGGTGGATTATTTCCCGTTTTAAATGTTTTAGCTTCACTCGTTCCTTTTTTACCAACAGGATCTTTTACAACAACCCAGTAGGTATAAGTAGCATCAGGAGAAAGAACGAAGTCCAATGTGTATTCCGTTACGTTTACTCCAGCTGGTACTACGATCTCGTCACCTGATTCTGGCTTGAGATGAATTTCCGCTTCCACAACTATATCGTCATTATCACTGTAAGACCAGGCAAAAGCAGCATCAACAGGGTTTACAATGCCTTCTTGAGCTTCTTTTACTTTTACATCACTTACAACCGGGGATTGATCGAAAGTGCTGAAACTCCAGATATCGCTGGTTGTAAAGGCTTCACCATCAGAAGTTATGACTCTCCAGTAGTAAGTGGTATTGGTTTCAAAAGTACCTTCAACCAGAACTTTGGTTATGCCTTCTGCCGATACCTCTCCATCTTTTTTCGCTACGATTTCCGTAAAGCTGGAATCTCGCGAAATTTCAATCTCGAAAGAAAGTGGATCGTTATCGGGATCGCTGCTCACAAATTCTATGGTAACACCTGGATCAAAGGCCACGTCTGTTGCATTGTTTCCGGGGAGGGTTGCCATTGCAGGTATTGGCGCATTATTGGAAGTAACAAAGGTTAATGTGTCAGATCTATTTTTGGCTCCTTTTTCATCAATTGCTTCTACGTACCAGTTGTATGTTGTACGTGATCTTAATTTTTCAAAGGTATAGGCAGGAGAACTCACAGGAACCTGAGTTTCGTTTCCTTCGGAGTCGATGACAACCAGCTGATAATTTATGATGTCATCACCATCTGGATCTTCTGCTCTCCAGCTGAATTTGACATCAAGCGGATTGACAATTTCACTGGCAGCAGGAGTCAAAAGCTCTACAACTGGGGGATTATTGGTCGAGGAGACCGCCAATTCTGCTGAGCTTTCGCCGCCGAAAGTATCCTTTGCAACGACTTTGAAAGTATAATCAGTTGCACTTTCAAGATTCTTTAGAATGTATGAGGTGACTGTCAAATCAGAAGCAACCTTTGTTTCCATGCCTCTGCTGATCAAGTAAATATCGTAGGTTAGCTGATCTCCTTCCAGATCGGTGGCTTCCCAGGAAAGAGTGGCCTCTGTTGTAATCTGACCAGCCGATGGTTCTGCGATCTTAACCACAGGTGGGTGGTTTATCGTTGCGAAAGTAGCTTCTTTTGATTCTACAGGCTTTCCGGTTTTGTCAACAGCTGAAATGAACCAGCTGTATTCTGTATGGCCTGCAAGAACGGAAGTTGTCAGGCTGGTATTTTCTGTTTCCTTCTTGAGTACCTCTTCAGTGCCTTTCTTCAAGACAAAGTTATACTTCAAAGGCCAATAATATCTTTCATTAGATTGCTTCCAGCTGAAAACGACAGGTTTGCTGGCATCGACTTCCGTATTAACGGGCGAAAGAAGACTGATAACCGGCGTGGGTTTGGATTCAGTTTTAAAGTTGCCAGTTACAGAACTCACTTCTCCACCATATCCATCTCTGGCTACAACATGCCAGTAATAGGTTTGTCCAAAGTCAAGTTTATCCAGTGCGCTTAATTCAAAGCTGTTATCGGTAATATCCTTCTGTGAAAAGGCTGTTTGGGAGCCTCTTAAGTCATTTGTGATGTAAAGATCATAGACTATATTGTCTTTGTCAGCATCTTCGGCTTTTGTCCAGCTAAAGACTATGCTGTCAAGGTGAACCTCTTTTCCCCTCTCTGGTGTTAAAAGAGATGGTGCCGAAGGTTCCGAGTTCTTAAACGTAAATGATATAGGCTCCTTTGTTTCGTCAAATTTTCCTTTTTTGTTGTAAACCTTCACCTTCCACCAATAGGTTCCATGGGGGTCTAACTTGATATCGTAGTTAAAGTCAAAAAGCTTATCAGCAGAAGAAGAAAGAACCCCTTCTACCTTTTCAGCAACTAATTCAAGAGAATCGGAGCTTTCACCAACAAAGATGTCAGCATACAACGGTTCCTTGGTTCTCTTATAATAAGCTTGAAAACTCAATTTTAGCGTATCGCTGTATTCCAAGCTGGTTCCGGCATAGGGCCTGTAAGAGCCTTCACTGATACTCGGTTTTGGAGCGGGAATAAAAACGATTAGCAAGATTATGGCGACAACGATAATGGATGCAACTATCGCCAGTTGCTGCAATGTGAAGCCCTTTCTTTTTCTGGTAGTGTACACGTTAATCCCTCCTCAGACACAATTTTATTACTATCTACCTATAATTTAACATCATTTAACTTTCTTACCTGACGTGCTTCTATATGAAACCCATTGCCTTCTTTCTCCACAATGACATAACCAAGCTCAATTCTCTTCTCAAAGGCCTTTCCATTGCTACCATCTATCGCTTCAACAACGGGTTTCCATGTTCCCGGGTTTGCGTAAAACTTCTTTTCTCCATCTACGTGGACAATTCTCAAGCTGCTCCTGTGATTATGCCCCATTATGCAACCGCTGATCTCTGATGGAACAACCTTAGGAAGTTCTTGAAATCCCACGAAATATCTACTATCCATTATACTCTTAAAACCATTATCGCGAAAAGCCCCAAGAAATTTTTTAGCGCTTTTAAATAGATAATCCGTTCGCTTAACCGTCCTTATATCCATAACAAACCTCACTATTCGTTCGCCAATTTTCATTCCTCCGTATCGATTAACAAATAATCCAGTGAAAACTCTCATATATGGGTAATTAGCCTTAAGCCATGCTTTTGAAAAATCTGTTTTCAACATCTTCACAAAGGATTTGTTCCAAAGATCCATCAAGTCAAATTCCAAATCATAGAAATCGCGGATGTATTGAAACCACTTGAAAACATCGAGAATCGGGCTTACATTATGGTAATCCTTCAAAATATGCTCTGGCACATTGATACGTAATAAATTACTGTCAAAATGCTCAAACATATATCTTGACATATATTCACTAAAAGGCATTAAGATTCGCTTGCTTTTAGTATCAACACTCAACCTGTTAACGGCATCGAACTGATTCCCGTGAAGGGTAAGAATCCTCATTTCAGGATCGAAATAGTATGGTAGGACACTGACTCTTTCTGAACCGCCAAGAACTTCTTTCAATTGTTTCCTGAGATTATCATCAAAGAGCAAATAATAGTCATGATTACCGATAACATATACAATTCTGCCCTTTTTACTGAATCGTCGGAATGCCTGAAACACGTCCTCATGCTGTGTAACTATTGATTCAAGAAGGGCACGGGATACATTAGCAGTATCTGGAACAAAGGGAGAAAGTTCCAGGGACATGACTACGGATGAGTTCAATAGCTCTAATCCATCACCAGCTATGATAAGCTCATCGCAACCAACATCAATAAGCTGATCAATGAATTCAATCAGCTCTGAATCAAAGCTAAAATCATCTTTCCCCTTCCCGTCTCCTATATGCAAATCACTTATATAAACTTTTTTCATACCATCACCAGATTTTATCATACTATAAGGCTTGAGACAATTTCCTGTTCTTCAACAATTTTGGGGATTTTATACAATTTTTTATTAAATTATGAGACAATAGCTCTGAGGTGTTGCCGGTGTTTATGCTTGTAGTTGATTGGTTATTGTCACTAATGTTGCTCCCCATAGGGTGGCGAAGTTTTCTCATCGGTGGTATTGTGAGTTCGATTATCGCCATTATCATGAGAGGGTATGAGTATAATGTATTAATTGATAGATCAAAAAGGATTGTTTCACTGGTGGGTTCCATATTTCTATTGATCTTCGTCTGCCTGTTGTCGTACAACAGTATTATTATTCTACCTGCAATCACAGCAGTCGTTTTTCGTTTCTTATTTTCGAATTTGCTTGCAAAATATACCCCAAAACATAGAGAATTCATAGAGCCTTCTGATTTTCTTTGTGATAAGATAAGCCCAAAAAACTATGATAAAGTTAAGCGAGTTTTGGATCTCTTTACTGGCATTATACTCTTCATTATTGCCCTTCCAATAATGATGTTATTGGCCTTAATCATTTTTCTAATCAGCGGTGGCCCGATAATTATTACGCAAAAAAGGATAGGTTTATCGGGAAAAATATTTAATATGTATAAGTTCAGAACTTATACAAACGGTGATCACAACAAAAAAGTTACACCCATAGGGAAAATAATTCGCCCCTTAAGGCTTGATGAATTGCCTCAAATTTACAATGTACTAAAAGGCGAAATGAGCATTGTCGGACCAAGGCCAGAGCTGATGGAGTTCCATAACATGGCCAAAAAACACATTCCAAATTACACCTGTCGTTTAAAGGTCAGGCCTGGAATAACGGGCTGGGCCCAGATAAATTACAAGTACACAACGACTCTCGATGAATATAAGGTAAAAACAGCTTATGACCTTTTCTATGTGAAAAATCGTTCATTCATCCTCGATTTGAAATGCGTTTTGAAAACGCCCTTTACCCTTCTTGAGGAGTTTTTTGAAGCACTGAAGAAACATATAAAGCTATAAAAAAGAACCGGGCCAAATCGGCCCGGCTTTTTGTTTATTCAACCTCTTCTAATTCTTTCTTTCTTTCAAGAATGCTTTCTTTTCTGCTCCTGTAATGAGTGTGCAGCAATTCGTGGGATAAATGACTCAAAGGTTGTCCAAGATATTCTTCATAAAGCTTCAGGACTGCGGGGTTCTCATGAGATTTTCTGATCGTGGACATTTCATCAATTGTATATATGGCTTCCATTCTTCTTTCAAGATATCCAGGCTTGTTCGATTTTGGTTGTCCTCCGCCTCCGATACAGCCTCCGGGACAAGCCATAATCTCGATAAAATCGTAATAAGCCTCACCACTTCTGAGCTTTTCCAGCAAGTTAATCACACTGGAGCCACCATGCGCAACGGCTATTTTTAACTCCTTGTCACCAAGGCTTACAACAGCTTCTTTAACGCCCGTGAAACCTCTTACATCTTCAAATTCAACCTTGGGAAGCTCTTTGCCGGTATAGATTTCATATGCAGTTCTCAATGCCGCTTCCATGACACCACCAGTCGTTCCGAAAATAGCGGCGGCTCCTGTCGATATTCCAAGGGGCTTATCATACTCTTCTTCAGGAAGTGACTCATAGGGAATCTTCTTCATCTTTATGAGCTTACCTAATTCGCGTGTTGTAAGAACGATGTCCACTCCATCAACACCTTTGACCTTCAACTGTTCACGGGTAGCTTCGTCTTTTTTTGCGGTGCAGGGCATTATGGAAACAACGAATATATCTTCAGGTTTTTTCCCGATCCGCTCAGCAAAGTATGTTTTCGCAAGCGCCCCAAGCATTTCATGGGGAGATTTGGCACTTGAGAGATTTTCAGTGTATTCAGGGTAGAGTTTTTCCATGAGATTTACCCAACCCGGGCAACAGGAGGTGAACATGGGGAAGTTTCCGCCATTTTTAATTCTATCAAGTAATTCTGATCCTTCTTCCATAATGGTTAAATCAGCGGCAAAGTTTGTATCAAAAACGTAGTCAAAACCAATTCTTCTAAGGGCAGCCACCATTTTTCCTGTGGTTATGGTTCCTGGTTCCTCTCCAAATTCTTCACCAAGAGCGACTCTAACAGCAGGGGCAGTTTGTACCACCAGGACTTTATCATGTTTATCGATTTCTTCTAATACCTTTCTGAAATCCGGCCTTTCTGTTATAGCGCCAACAGGACATACAGTGGCACATTGACCACAGTTAATACAGTCAGTGGCGGCAATTGGTGCTCCCAATGCAGGGAGCGGGAGAGTATGATGCCCTCTGTTGACCATTGAAAGTATGGAAAGCCCCTGGAGCTCTTCACAGGCTCTAACACAGCGGCCACAAGCTATACATTTGTTCATATCTCTGAACAAAGATGGACTTGATTCATCATATGGAGAATTTCTCAATTCCTTGGGGAACATATCTTTAACATCATAGCGGTAAATAAGATCCTGGAATTCACAGCGCCCATTGACATCACAGGTCATACAGTCATTTGGGTGGTTGGAAAGTAAAAGG
>NZ_CEYIHJ010000017.1:12359-20153 GCF_982836095.1 Kosmotoga sp. | reverse complement strand
ACGGAATTACTATAAGCGACTCAAAAAATTCTTGTCAACATACAAATTGCCGGATGTTTCCATACCAAAAAGGATTACCATCACAGAGATTAAAGCTTTTTTAAGGTCCATTTTTGTGATCGGTCTGTTCAGTAAAGAAAGATTTGAATATTGGAAATTGTTAGTTTGGAGCTTTTTCAAAAAGCGAAAATACATACCGCTTATCGTATCACTCATGATATCGGGATTTCACTTCAGAAAAATAGCGGAGAAAATTTCCAAACGGGAAGTTTTACTTCCAAATGAAAAGTCCCTTTTCTCTGAAAAATTCGGCACTAAAAGCGGTTAGTCAATCGGAATTGGATCCCCGGCATTCATAACAAATTTTATATCCGGTTTTGTTTATTTTATTGATAATTTTGTCAAAGGTCGATACGGAGTTTTTGTTATCTTCGAGTACTACAAAGGAAAACTCCGCAGTAGAGGCATCGATGCTTTCAGTGCTTTTTTAAATAACATCCTCTTAACGGATTCATCTTTCAGTGCAGGCAAAGTGACCTTCAAAGCAGAGATCAATATCAGAACAACTGCGGTTGTCCACAGGAATATCTTTTTTCCTTTCATATGTAGGTCATCTCCACTCATTTTAAATTTCGCTTTTGCACTATATAATAATATTAGTAAGCATTCTTCTTTTTTTGACTGGAAGGTGGACTTGTGAAAGTATTGCTTTTTTCAGAAGGCAAAAAACTATTCAGTAAATCGGGAGTCGGAATAGCGTTGAAACACCAGATGCAAGCTCTCAAGCACACTGATGTTGCGTTCACCCTCGATCCCCGGGACAATTATAAACTCGTTCATATAAATACTCTCGGCCCAAAGTCCTGGAAAGTTCTAAAAAACGCAAAAGAAAAAGGAATTCCCGTTATCTATCATACTCATACAACTTATGAAGACTTTCGCAACAGCTTTTTATTCAGCAACCAAATTGCCCCCTTTTTGAAAAAGCAACTCATCAAAAGATATTCAGCCGCTGATTATTTGATTTTCCCTTCAAAATACACCGAGGGTCTCATCAGAGGTTATGGAATCAGTACTCCTGGCTTTGTTGTTTCAAACGGTGTAGATACTGCTCTGTTCAAAAGAAATGAAACTCTTGCAAAAGAATTCAGGAACTCTTTCAATATTAAAACACCTTTGATTGTAAATGTGGGGCTACCGCTCAAGAGGAAGGGGCTTATAGATTTTGCGGAAGTAGCCAAAAGCTTTCCAGAGTATCGTTTTGTATGGATAGGTGCAAAATTCTCTGCCATTCAGCCTCTTTCCATCAGAAATGTTATACGAAAATCACCGGAGAACCTTTTATTCCCTGGCTATCTGTCTTTTGAAATGCTGTTGGGTGCACTTTCTGCAGCCGATGTTTTTTTCTTTCCAAGCTATGAAGAAAATGAAGGAATTGCGGTGCTTGAGGCCTGCTCTATGAAATGTCCGGTTGTCATCAGGGATATTCCGGTCTATCAGGATTGGATGATCTCAGGTGAAAATTGCCTCAAGGCTTCAGATATTGATGGTTTTTGTGAAGCAATTAATACCCTTCTAAGAGATAGGGATCTTGCAATGAAGTTGGGGGAAAAAGCCGTAAAAACAGCTCAGGACAGAGACCTCAGAATCGTTGGGAAAAAGCTCAAAGAAGTCTATTTAAACGCAACGGGGGGAGCAAATGAATAAAAACACCAGGAACTTTATGATCGCTGCGCTGATTTCTATAATCACTCTCCTGATCGTATTTGGTTTTTCTGATTTTTCAAAAACAGTTAACTACATCGCGAGAGCCAATTTGGCATGGTTATTGGTTGCGTTGCTGATGACCATTCTCACCTGGACCTTTGAGGCGTTAACCATAATGGTTTTTTCCAGGGAATCGGGCTTGAAGGTTCGGTTTTCATATCTTTTCAAAATAACATTGATCGGACGTTTCTTTGCAGCCATAACTCCATTTTACACGGGAGGCCAACCTGCTCAGGTCGCCTATATGACTAAAGACAAGCATAGTGCAGGAAAAGCTACTTCAATGCTGGTTTCGAGATTTGTTGTTTATCAAATAGTGATAACGATTTTTGGAGTGGTAGGTGTGCTGGCTGCTTATTCCTTCGTTTCAAAAGAGATTTCCAATCTTGCCTTATTGGCGATTGTGGGCTTTTTGATAAATTCGGGGGTTCTAGTGTTTCTCTTTTTCTTCTCTTTAAGCAAGAGATTTGCCACGGGCATAGCGAAATTCTTTTTCAACTTTCTCGCCAAAGTGAAATTGGTTAAAGACTCAGATACTCTTTTATCGAGACTTTTTTCGGAAGTAGATAAATTTCACAAAGGTATGAAAAAATCCCTTGAAAATATGGGGATTTTTTTTGCAGGACTGCTTTTAGCCTTTTTGCAGATACTTGCCTTTATTTCCACTCCTTATTTCGTGGCTTTGGCAGTTGGTATCAAACTGGACTATTTGAGGCTTGTATCAATACAGCTTGTTCTGTTTTTGATTTCTTCCATGGTTCCTACTCCCGGTGCCAGCGGTGCATCTGAAGGGTTTTTTCTGCTCTTTTTCGCTTCAATGCTTGGTGAAAAAACAGCCGCTGTGATGGTACTCTGGCGGTTTTTTACCTATTATGTAAATATCGTTGTTGGCGGGCTTTTTAGCGTATTTGGAGCTGTAAAAAAAGAATCCTAACGACCATTGATTATTCGCTCGTAAAGCTTCAGTGTTTCTTTAACGTGATTTTCAATGCTGAATTTTTTCGCAGTTTTTCTGGCTGTTTGTCCCATTTTTTTGCGTAGTTCTTCTGAAGATAGCAAAAGATCCATTGCCTTGTAAAGCTCATCTTTTTGCTCAACCATATAACCATTTGCATTGTTTTCAATAATGTTGTCAAATGCTTCATCATGAAAAGCAACTACCGGCAACCCATTTATCATGGCCTCTACAAGAACAACCCCAAAAGTTTCTGTATGTGAAGCCATGACAAAAAAATCACTGGCTTGATATGCAAGCGAAACTTCTCTCGGCCATTTGAGGTAACCGGTGAAAATAACCTTTTTCTTTATGCCGAGCTTTTTTGCTTGAGAAATCAGGTTTTTTCTCTCCGGTCCATCTCCAATTATCAGTAAATACGTGTTGGGGTGTTTCTGGCTTACCTTCGCTAAGTTGTCTACCAGATATTCAACACCTTTCTCCTTGCCAAGCCTACCTACAAAGATCATTATAGTTGCATCACTGGGAATGTTCCATCTCTTTCTAAACGCTTCTTTCTCCGCTCGGGAGAAGGGGGTTTCAAAATGTTCCAGTTCTATGCCATTTGGAATAACCACAATTTCTGAGGAAACCCCGTAATTCCTTAGCAAATTTTTCACCTTGCTCGAAGGAACGATTATAGCGCTGTGTTTATCGCAAAATCTCCTGGTTTGATCTACGACAAGTTCCTTCAGAAAATTGTTGAAAAAAGGTATATAATGAACGTAATCTTCCATTAGAGTATGATAGGTATTCACGGAAGGGATCCCATGCCTTCCAGCGATTATGTTCCCTATATAGCCCATTACTATCATTGTATGCGTGTGTATAAGGTCCACTTTCAAGTCCAGGATCATCCCTTCGGCCTCCTTAAATATCATCGGCGAAGCTACACGATGCTGTTTCTCCCATGGGAATTGATAGGACCTAAACCTAAACACGTTCTCTTCTGGTTTTGCTTTTGGGTGAGATACTGTGAAGATAAAGACTTCGTGTCCCGCCTTTTCGAGATAGTCTTTCAGTAATTTAACCATGGTAACAACACCATTTACCTGTGGAAGGTATGTGTCAGAAAACATAGCTATTCTCATATTTAAACCTCCGCAATATTATCTTATGTTGAAGGCGTAAAAATGTTGATGCTCACTCGCCAATTATCTTCACAAGAACGCGTTTTCTTCTTTTACCATCAAATTCGCCATAGAAGATCTGCTCCCAGGGGCCAAAATCCAGCTTCCCATTGGTGATTGCAACTACTACCTCACGCCCCATTATCGTCCTCTTCAGGTGCGCGTCAGCGTTGTCTTCAAAACCGTTGTGCTCATATTGGGAATATGGTTTTTCCGGTGCCAGTTTCTCCAACCAGCGTTCAAAATCTTTGTGCAGTCCGGGCTCATCGTCATTTATAAACACACTCGCAGTAATGTGCATGGCATTAACAAGGCAGAGCCCTTCCCTTACTCCACTTTCCCGGACACATTCCTCAACCAGCGAGGTTATATTTATCAACTCTCTTCTTTTGTTAGTTTGAAACCAAAGTTCCTTTCTGTAGCTTTTCACACAAAATCCTCCTTTCCTTAATCATATTTTATCACTTGAAATGATGTTAAACTTATAAGGGGTGATTGAATGATTTATCGTGAAAAGAACGGTCTTTTGTTCATTAGGTTTGACAACCATGAAAATTTCTTCGAAGCCCTTAAAGATACTTTGAAAAATGCTGGAATAAGGTCAGGAGTTGTTATCAACGGCATAGGGATGTTACGAGACTTCGAGCTTGGGTGGTTTAACATCCAGGCCATGAGGTATGAAAAGCATTCTTTTTCTGTACCTCATGAGTTGCTTTCGCTTCAAGGTAATATTGCTTTGAAAGATAACGAAACTTTTGTTCATTTACACGCTTCGTTAGCTGGCCCTTCTCATGAATGTGTGGGCGGGCATCTTTTCAACGCCACTGTATGCAACACAGTTGAACTATTCATTCAAAAAGCAGAAACTCTTTCTTTGAGAAGAGTAAAAGGAGAGCAGTTCAGTCCTCTATCTTGAACAGAATAAAGAAAGGAGGCGCTGAAGGCTATAGCTAAAAGCCTTTCAGCCTGACATACTATGGAATATCCAGAAAAGTCATGGTCACTTTCAAAGCAAAGGCTCTTTGAAGAATGTAAGCGCAAATACTATTACAAGACTTTTCTTTCATGGAAAGGCTGGCAGCCCGGTGCCAGCAAGCTGGAAAGAAAAGCTTATCTTTTAAGTAAATTGCAAAACATATATGCTCTTTCGGGACAGGCTATTCATGAAGAAATAAAAGCGGCCATATTGCAGAAAAGCTTCTCAGCAAGGGCATCCTTTGATAAGATCCGTTCAAAATTGAGAGAAGCCTGGATTGACTCTACTGAACATTTAGAGGATTGGAAAAGATGGCCAAAGGAATATAATGTTCTTTCGGAATTATATTATGACAGAGAAAATTGGTTAAGACAGAAAAGCAAGGAAATTTTGAAAAGGGTTGAAAGATCGTTGGTGAATTTTCAAAATTCTCTTTCATATAAAAGGGTTCTTCAAAACGAGGTGGAACCTATTGAAGTCGATGAGAATTTTCCGAGCTTCTATTTTGAAGGCGTAAAAGTTTATTCTGTGATCGATTTTTTGCATCGTAGTAGCGGCAATATCACCATTGTGGACTGGAAAACCGGTGCAAAGAAACCCGATAAGGATGCCTTGCAATTGGGACTGTATGTTATTTACGTACTAGAAAAATACCCAGGTGTTGAACTATCTACAATTAACTGCGTGAACGAATACCTGCTCAGTGGTGAAAGAATGGAATACAAGTTCTCTGTTGATCAAATTGAGGCTTTGAAAAAATACATCTCTCAAAGTATAGAAGAATTGAACAAATACCTTGAGGATCCTGCTATTAATAAACCAAAGGACATCTCTGCTTTTCCGGCAAATCGCAGCTCAAATTGCAATTATTGTGAATTCAAAGAGATATGTTTCACAGAAGGAAGCTGAAGCTAAACTTTGAAATTTTGTGAGTTGGGAGTTGATTGGATGTTTTATGTCACAAAAGAGTTCAGCTTTGATGCAGCGCATAATCTGATAAAATACCATGGAAAATGCGAAAAACTTCATGGTCACACCTATAAATTGAGAGTGACAGTTGCTGGTGAGCCTGACAATGAAGGTATGATCATGGATTTTTTGGAGCTTAAAGACATAGTGAAAAAGGAGATATTGAAGCACCTCGATCATTCCTATATAAACGAAATCATTGAACAGCCCACTGCTGAAAACATTGCAAAGTGGATTTTCGATAGATTGAAACCGTGCATAAACAATGACCGAAGGAAACTCCATGAAGTCACTTTGTGGGAAACACCCACGAGTTCTGTGAGATATCTGGAGGAAGAATGAGACAGTTACCCCTTGGAAGATTTATAAACATCGCATCTCCGATTCACGACCTCGATGCACGAACAAAACTCATCGGGTTTATTGGTATGGCGGTGATTTCCTTTTTCTGTTCCACGCCTGCGGACTTTTTTCTCTTTTTCCTCTATTTCTTCGTGCTTGTATACTTAAGCAATATCCATATAAAGCATTACTTACGGAGCATTCGGAGTATCTGGCTGCTACTGCTTATGGTCTTTATCTTTCAGCTTTTTTTCACCCCTGGAAGAATATTGCTTTCTATGGGAAAGCTGAGTATAACTTTTGAAGGTCTCGTTGGAGCTTTTACCTACAGCGCAAGGATAATCGGGGCAATTATGTTCAGTACCTTACTTTCTTGTACAACACGTCCCTTATCCATTGCAAAGGGAATAGAAAGCCTTATGTTCAAGTTAAAACTACCTAAAAAGTTTTCCTCAGATACTGGGTTGGTTTTTTCCATAGCTTTGAGGTTCATTCCCATATTGTCTCAGGAGATGGAAAATATCATGTTGTCACAAAAAGCGAGAGGAGCAGATTTTGAAAGCAGAAACCTTTTCAGAAGGATAAAATCATCGTTGTCGGTTATCATACCCCTTGTTGTGCTTGCATTGCGCAAATCGGAAGAACTGGCCGTAGCCATGGATATGCGGTACTACGGCCGTTATGAAAGGACAATATGTTCAAAAGAGAAATTTGGGCTTAGCGAAAAGCTCTTCGCTTTCATGAGCTTTCTCATAGTTCTGAGTATTCTTTTCAACTGACGCCAAAGAGTTCCAACAGTTGTCGCGGTGAAACGCGTGCCAATGCTCTGGCAGCTGCCAATCTCAGTTTACCTGAGGTTTCAGGAGTCTGCACGATTCTTACAAGCTGAGGTATTGCTGACTCGTATTTCAAGTAACCTGCTACTGAAACGGCAAGGATGCGTAGTGAATTCTCTTCTTTTATACTTCCAAAGATATGAACAACCCTGTCTTCTACACTGGTTAATTTCAATTTCTTTGTAGCCCGGAGAGCCGCTTTTTTCAATCTCGTCGAAGTGGAAGTCAGTGATCTATCGACAATCTCTTCCAATGAATAATCGAGCATGTTTCCTAATGCCTCGATGATCACGGAACGCACCTTATCCGATGGGTCATTCAGATTTTCTCTCAAGAGCTCCACTGTTGATGGTTCCATGAGCTTTTTAAGTATTTGCGCACCTACTATCCTCTTTTCCTCATCCGGGTCCTGAACGAAGCTTTCGGCAAAAGGCAGCAATTCGCTCCCATAGCCAAAAGCTTTTCCATAGGCCTTTACAGCTGCAAGGGCTACTGTTTTGTCGTCAGACTTGACAAAACCCATGAGGGCATCTTTTGCAAGTTCCTCTGGAAAAGTACCCAAAAATTCTATGGCTATTGCTTTAAGTGAAGGGGTGTTGAAAGCCTTTATCTTTTCCATGAGGATTTTCAGCGCTTTTGAATCTCTGGCCTTTATCACAGAAGCAAAAGCGATCTTCTGCAGCTTTTTGGGAAGTTGGAGGAGTTCCGCTTCATCCAGGGAAATTTGTCCTGAGTAAACCTTTAAAATCTCCCTGATATCGTTACTGGGATCATTTTCGA